>CAUTMN010000004.1:0-59515 GCA_963539955.1 uncultured Candidatus Saccharibacteria bacterium
ACCGTTGCCTGCGGAAAATCAGAGGACTGAAACGAGCGACGGTATTTGTTGACCTCGACCAGCTGCATCATACCGAGGTTTGCTAGTAGTTGCTTGGCGGTTGCCGCATCTTCGGGTTGAATTGGCAGGTTTGTCTCGGGCTTAATGATTACATTATTTTCCGTATGCGTTGCAGCGGTCGTTGCTGGCTTATACGTTATCTCAGCAAAACTATCGCGCTGGCGAATCCGCAAGCATTCAACTGTCTGCATAAAATCGACATCAGGACGGGAATAATACGTATCAATTTCGCGGAGATTACTCTTTAGCTCAAAACCGATGTTTTGCAACCGCTTGATTAGCTCTTCAATATTGCCCGTTAGCTGGCGCTTGCGTTCGATTTCTAGTAGTTTTTTGGTCATTTGATAGCCTTTCTTATGGAAGTGTAGATATTTGAATATTTATTTATATGATGGTTTAATTATAGCAAGAAAGGTAAATGATTTTATGACCACACACCAATTAAAATTGGCGACTGAGCCGTTTAATGCTATTATTTCTGGCAATAAGACCATCGAGTCGCGACTATATGACGCCAAACGACAGAAAATCCAGATCGGGGATCAGATTATTTTTACAAATATAGATAATTCTAAGCAAACTGTTACCGCTGAGGTTGTTGGTTTGCTGAGATACGCGACATTTCGTGACTTATTTTCTCATAATAATCCGCGAAAGTTCGGCGGTGATAATGTCGAATGGTTAGAAAATCAAATTTCTGAATTTTATTCTATTGAAGACCAAAAGATTTATGGCGTGATTGGTATTGAGTTTAAGGTTTGTCGATAAGCTTGCATATTGGTGGCGTTAATATTTCCTCTTCAGAGTCCTTTCTCTACTAGAAAATCAGCTAGAGCTAATAATCCAGGATTATCGTCGCCTTTACTTGTTTTAGGATTGCGTTCATGTTTGCGACGTTTATAGTTTTCGCTAGATCATTTCTGGATAGTGGTGTGGCGGTTTGTTGATAAAAATATATGGGCACTGAAATATAAAATGGGTCAGATGTGAAAGCTTCGGCAAGGTTTCTTAGATCGGTTGCGTGCGAGGATATGTTAAAGCTTTGTAAATATGTCTGTATAGTTTCACTTGAGCTCAGCCGAGCAAGGTCTGTATTTTTTACGGTGTAGGTTTGGCTGGTGTAATTGCCGTCATAGTATGCTATAAACTTTCCGGGGCTGGACGGGTAGGATGAGATTTTATCGAAACAAATGTCGCGCACTAGTTCTAAAAGTATTGGATATGTGCAGAAAAATGCGGCAGTCAATTCATCGCTGGCGTCAGCAATTTCTATATCAATCTTAACGTCTGTAAAATCCTTCGGACTATGGCTGATTTTAAGGGGAAAAATCTTAGATTTTGGGTGTGAATTGCTGGGAGTGGTTTTTTGACTATCGATAAAATATTTTTGACAAAGAGCGAGCTGTTCTTGCAGTAGCGTCATGTCTGCTATATCAATGTTGGATTGCATCTCGGCTTCTATATGTGAGATGGACTGTTGAATAAGAGACATCTCAAAAGGTGTAATATCGTTAATGGTTTCTTCAAATAGTGTATTAGACTCGCTTGTGAATAGTGCGGACGTAAAAAATACGCTTGATTCACTAGTCGTGCCGTCTAACTCTCCAGTAAAAGCTCGGTTGCCGCCAACTTTTTCCGTTTCCTTTAAGAATCGCCTAATAATCAGATGCTCAAACAAGTGGCACGTGTCGTGGTCTGCTGGTAAAGAATATGTTGAATACAAATTGTGGATCATGAGTTTATTATATCAAGTGTAAATAACCCCTCTGGCTGCATGAAACAGCCAGAGGGGGTGAACTAGAAGGCCTTGAACGGAGCCTCGCTGTTCGAAACTCCCGAGTAGTTGTTGATCAACGACTTGGGGGCGTCAGCCTTCGGGGCCGACGACTTAGGCGTAGGGAACTCGCTGAAGGTGGTCTTCGGCTGGCTGTTCGACGAACTGCCGAACCGCTGGCTACCACTCTGGCTCAAGCTGTCGTGGTGGTTGCGGTTGCTGTTCAATCCCTTTTGAGGGCGACCAGTTGCCATGATAACTCCTCTTGGAGTCGGGTGAAGGAGAGATCCTTCACAAATCGAGATGTCTCAATCCTATGTACTAGGCGATACATCGGCTTCTGTGATTACAAAAGCTAATATATATATCAATAACAGAACGAGATGTCAACTAATTATGCTATATATTTTGATAATTGTTGATTTGCACTGCGGATTTTCTAAGGTCGATTACTTGCTGGTAAGATGGTATAATTATGTTAGTATGAAAGTTAGCTTAAATCTTATAAAACAATTGATTAATTTTGAGTTGCCGTCAGTTGATGAGCTGGTGTCGTGTGTCAATCAGCAGCTTGGTGGTGTCGAGGAAGTGATTGACCTGAAAGCCAAATATGGTGGCGCGCGCATTGTGCGGGTTGTTGAGTGCGAAAAGCATCCGAATGCGGATCGTTTGAGCGTGACTAAAATTGACGATGGCAGCGTAGCGGACGTTCCAAGGGATGACAATGGTTATGTGCAGGTGGTTTGCGGCGCGCCGAATGTTCATGCTGATATGTGGGCAATTTGGTTGCCGCCAAAAAGCACCGTCCCAGCAAGTTTTGATGATGTCGAGCCGTTCGTGCTGGATGCGCGACCACTGCGTGGAATCTTAAGCCAGGGTATGCTGGCGGCGGCTGATGAGCTGGCGATTGGTACGGATCACGAGGGAATTATTGAGATTAATGAGCGCGATATTCCAGCAGGCGTTACACTTCAGGCTGGCGCAAGTTTTGCGGAAGTGTTTGGACTGGATGATTACGTTCTAGAAATTGAGAATAAGATGTTTACACACAGGCCGGATTGTTTTGGGCAACTTGGTGTGGCGCGCGAAATTGCTGGCATTTTTCATCAACGTTTTACCAGTCCTGACTGGTATAATGCTATTCAAGAATTCGCAGATAGCGATGGCTTAGAGCTTGAAGTGTTTAATGAAGCCAATGAGCTTGCGCCCGCATTCTCTGTGATTGCTATAAAAAATGTAGATATTCATCCAAGCCCGTTGTGGTTGCAATGTCAATTAGTCGCAATGGGCGGCAAGCCTATCAATAACATCGTTGACGCGACAAACTACGTGATGTTTATGACGGCGCAGCCGACTCACGCTTATGATTACGACAAGTTGCGCCGGCATAAACTTGGTGTGCGAATGGCGCACGATGGTGAGAAAGTTGGTTTGCTTAACAGCAAGGAATATGAATTGACGTCTGGCGATATTGTCATTGCTGATGGCGAAGGTGTGATTGGGCTAGCTGGAATCATGGGCGGAGTTGATACGGAAGTCTCGGCTGAAACGAAGAATATTGTCCTTGAATGTGCCAATTTTGATATGTACGCACTGCGACGTACGGCTATGCGTCACGGAATTTTCACCGACGCTCTGACTCGTTTCAATAAGGGGCAGTCGCCAGCACAAATTGACCCTGTCTTAAAATGGTTAATTGGTATGGTTGGTGGTGAGCAAGCTAGTCCTATGCTATTTAAGAATCATTCTTCATTGCGACAAGTGTTGGTCGATGGTAAGCACTGGCACGGTGGATTGTTGATTCCTAAAAGGTTTGTCGAAGAACGTCTGGGTGTTGATTTTGCTGAGAATGAGATTGAAGCACTACTAAAGAATGTTGAATTTATCGTTGACGATGGTAATAAATATGGCGAAGCTGGCGTGATGGTTTACAGTCCATTTTGGCGAACAGATATTGAGCTTCCTGAGGATATCGTTGAGGAAGTTGGGCGATTATATGGCTTTGATAGATTGCCGCGTCATTTGCCAGAGCGAAGTATTAAGCCTGCGCCGAAGAATGAGCGTCGTGAATTGAAGCAGAAGATTCGTCAAAGTTTGTCGCGAGCTGGAGCGAACGAAGTTTTGACGTATAGCTTTGTTCATGAGCGCGTTTTGAAAAATTCTGACCAAGATCCGAGCCGTGCGTATCGCTTGAGTAATGCGCTTAGTCCAGACTTGCAATATTACCGAATTAGCATTTTGCCGAGTTTGCTGGATAAAGTTCACGCCAATATAAAATCTGGACATGACGAATTTATGCTGTTTGAAATTGGCAAAATTCACGATAAGAAATTAGGACTTAATAATGAGAATTTGCCGATTGAAAAGACTTTCATTGACGGAGTTTATGCGAATAAAAAACCTCAAGCTGGCGCGCCGTTTTACAAGGTGAGGAAAATTGCTGAAAGGCTGATGAAGGATTTGAGTGTTAATGTTGATTTTGTGAAGATTGCGGAATCTGACAGCGATGTTCCAGCGCCATTTGATGCGAAACGCAGCGCTTGGATTGTGGCGAAGAATGGCGACAATTTGGGAATTGTTGGCGAGCTGGTTTCATCTGCTCGACGTAATTTCAAATTGCCAGATTACACCGCGGCGTTTTCTATTGACATTGAGAAATTGCAGGAAAATCTGAGTAAAAATCAGGGATATAATTACCAGCCGTTAAGTCGATTCCCGTCGACTGCCAGAGACATTTCATTGAAAGTGGATTCGAATGTTGATTATGCAAAGGTTTATGCTTGCGCTGAAGAAGTTGCGAAAAAACACGGTGAGTTACAAATTAGCATAACGCCGATTGCGATATATCAGCCAAAAAATGACGATTCGACAAAAACTGTAACTTTGAATGTAAAGTTTACGAGCGCTGAGCGTACTCTGGAAGATAAAGACATTGCGCCGATTATTGAGGAAATTGCCGCGATGGCTGCGGAAGAATTCGACGCCGCTCAGGTTTAACGTGATTGTTGCGGTGATTGTTGCGCTTGATAAAAATTGCTATAATTGAAAGGTAAATAAAGGAGGAATATGGCAACTACAAAAGGTCAGAGAATAGGTATTTGGGTTATTGCCGGCATGATGTTTTTGGGGACCGTTGGCGGATTCGTCGCTATGATGGTAGCGCCTGGAAATGAGGCCAAAGACCAAGCCGCATTTAAGAAAGCTCAAGATGAATACACCAAGGCTACTGACGAGCGAAAAAAGAAAGTAGAGGCTCAGGCTAATGAATTGAGCCAAAAATATTACGGTAAGTTTTCTGAGTTTAGCTCACGAGTTGGTGCGTTTGAAGCTGGTGATGTGAAAGAGCTTGTTAAGGAAGATTTGGTCGAGGGCGAAGGAGCCGAGGTTAAGGACGATACTAAATTGGCTGTTTATTACATTGGTTGGAACGCTAAGGGTGAGATTTTCGATCAATCAATCGCTGACGGCAAACTGAAAGCTCCGCTCAATATGAATGGTCCAGCAAATACCGCAGTCATTCAGGGCTGGAAAGAGGGTTTGATTGGCATGAAAATTGGCGGCGTGCGTGAATTAACAATCCCGGCCAACAAGGCTTACGGTGACAAAGCTCAGGGCGATAAAATTCCTGCAAATTCTCCACTTAAGTTCGTGGTGATGGCTATTGAAAAGCCAGCCGATATTCCAGAGCCAGAAATGCCAGAAGTGATGAAGCAATATTATCGATCGCGAGGTTTTAATGTCTAAAGATGTTGTTATTGTTGGCGCTGGTCCAAGCGCGTTAACGGCGGCAATTTACTTGTCGCGCGAAGATGTCGACACGACGTTATATGAGCGTGGCGTGGTCGGCGGAATGGCGGCGATTACTGATCAGATTGACAATTATCCTGGATTTGCTGAGGGCGTTACGGGAATGAAATTGGCGTCTGAATTGCAGCAACAGGCGGAGCGATTTGGTGCGAAGATTGAGTATGGCGACGTGACGGAATTTAAGCAAGTTGATGGCGAGTTGGAGTTGACAATTGACGGTCAATCTGTCCGCGCGAAGTCAGTTTTGCTGGCGACTGGCTCGAATCATCGCAAATTAGGCGTTCCGGGCGAAGACGAATTATATGGTCGAGGCGTGCATTACTGTGCGACTTGTGACGGTGCGTTTTATCGCGATAAGAATCTAATCGTTGTCGGCGGCGGAAACTCAGCAGTGCAAGAGGCGATATTTTTGACGCGATACGCTAGTCATATTGATCTGTTGGTTCGCAGTAAATTGCGCGCCAGTGATATTTTGCAAAAAGATTTGCAGAAGTATGTCGATGATGGAAAAATTACCGTTCACATCGGTGCAACGACTGATGAAATTATTGTCAAAGATGATAAGTTTTACGGCGTTAAATCGACCCAAAACGGCGAGCAGAAAGAATTTACCGCTGATGGGTTATTCGTGTTTATCGGGCTAATTCCGAACACGCAATTCCTGGTAAACTCGGACGTTAAGTTGGATTTGGGTGGACACATCATTACTGACGAACATCTGCACACTAATATTCCTGGCGTTTTTGCTTCTGGCGATGTACGCTCGGGGGCAACTATGCAAATCGCTTCGGCAGTTGGTGAAGGTGCGGTGGCAGCGCTGCAGATTCGTGAATATTTACAAGAAAAGGCCAGAGAGGAGTAAAAAGATGGCAGATTTTAATCAAATTTTAACACCTGGTGATGTCGAAAACGGCATCGTAAATGTAGTTGTTGAGATTCCGCAGGGATCAAGTCATAAAATTGAGTGGAATCGTGAGCTTGCGGTGATGCAGTTGGACCGTGTTGAGCCAGCTATTTTTGCAAAGCCAACAAACTACGGTTTCATTCCGCAGACTTTGGATGAAGACGGCGACGAATTGGACGCGCTAATTATCACTGACGAACCGTTGACGACCGGTATTTTTATGGAAGCAAAGGTTATCGGCGTGCTGGAATTTGTTGACGATAATGAAGTTGACGACAAGGTTATTGTTGTACCAGCCGACGACCGAAACACTGGCAACGCAATCAATTCACTAGAAGACCTACCTCCACAATTGTTGAAGCAAATTGAGCACCATTTCAATCACTACAAGGATTTGAAGAAGCCTGGCTCAACAGTAGTCAAGGGATTCGGCGACGTAGAAAGAGCAAAGCAAATCATCCGCGAGTCAATTACTCGTTGGAATGAAAAATAAATCGCGTTTGATTATTGATTAAAACCGAGAGACTGGCGAGCGTTACTTGTGTCGGAAGAACGAGGAAACGCCGCCAGTTAATTGTTGTAAGATGCCGTTTGAGTGGGATAATTGTAAGCGTAATTTATCTTTGGCATGTGGTGTAATTATGACATCCCGCCAATCTGGTTTTGGACGAGCGGACTTGCTTGTTAAGACTTCAATTGTGTCGCCGTGCTGTAATTTGTAATTGAACGGTTTCATTACACCGTTGATCTTAAACCCACTTGCGCGCGCCGCGATGTCGGAGTGAATTCGGTAGGCATAATCCAAGGGAAACGCTCCGCGAGGCAAATCATAAATGTCGCCCTTTGGTGAATATACGAAAATCCTATCAGAAAACAACTTCATTCGGAATTTGTTAGAGTCGAATCGCTTTCCTTCGCTAATTAAAGCGGCGGCTTCCTGAAGTTCGCGAATCCACGACAAATCGGCTGGCATAGTTCCGATTTTTCCTTTTTTATAGGCGTCGGTCAATTTTTGCTCATTATAGTGGAAACTGGCGGCCAAGCCGCGCTCGGCATATTCGTGCATTTCTTTGGTTCGAATCTGGAACTCGACAATTTGTCCGCTCGGAGTTTGCACGGTCGTGTGCAGGCTTTGATATCCATTTGGTTTTGGATTGGCAACGTAATCTTTAATCCTCTCGTACATCGGCTGATACATATCGTGTAAAATCCCCAGAACCAAATATCCAGTCGATAAATCGTCGACAATTATCCTTAAGGCAATCAAATCATAAATCTTATCAATATAGCCAACTTTGTCCAATTTCTTAAACAAGCTATAAACGCTCTTAACGCGTCCGTCCATCTGAAAAACTAGCTTTTCCGCCTTCAGCCGCGCTTCAACCTCGCGGCGAACGTGATCCAGCTTCCGTTGCGATTTTTTCAGCCGACTGTCCATCAAATTTTTGGTTTCCTGAAAAGCTTTCGGCATCAAATATCTAAAACTCAGCTCTTCCAATTGAACGCGAACTCGCCCCATATTTAAGCGGTCGGCCAGCGGTGCAAAAACTTCAATCGTTTCTCTGGCAATTTTTTTCTGCTTTTCTGGCGTCATAAATTGCAGTGTTCGCATATTATGTAGGCGGTCGGCTAGCTTGATAATTATCACGCGCACGTCTTCGCCCACGGCAATCATCAACTTGGTCAAATTGTCCTTCGTGTGCGGTAAATAACTATCCAAATTTCGCATCCCGGCGCGAGCTTGTGAAACTTTAGTTACGCCATCCACCAGAAACGCCACATCGCGTCCAAACAAACTCTCCAAATCGTCCAAAGTTGCGTCAGTATCTTCAACGGTGTCGTGTAGAACTCCCGCCACAACCGTATCAATATCCATACCCCATTCAATCAGAATTCCCGCCACCGCCAATGGGTGATTGATGTAGGGTTCGCCACTTTTGCGCTTTTGTCCAGCGTGCTTTTCCGTGGCGTAATCGATTGCGCTCGCTAAAACCAATACTGGCACTTCGTCGTATTTTTGTTCAGCAATTGACAATAACTCTTCGCGCGTCATGTTTATATTATACAACTTTGTAGTATAATTAAGAAAAGCTAAAGCGAAAATATCTAACAGGGAGGGCGATATGGCTGTAACGAGAATAGCAATTAACGGCTTCGGGCGAATCGGGCGCAATGCGTTTAAGATTGCGAACGAGCGAAGCGACTTGGAAATTGTCGCGATCAATGATTTGACTGACACGAAAACTTTGGCGTATTTGTTGAAGCATGATAGCAGTTACGGCGAGTACGGACGTCAAGTTGATTTTACAGAAAACGAGCTGATTATTGAGGGTAAGTCGGTTAAGGTGTTGGCTGAGAAAGATCCAGAAAATCTGCCGTGGCGAGATCTGGGAATTGATGTGGTGATTGAATCGACGGGATTTTTCACTGATAAAGATGGCGCGGGTAAGCACTTAACGGCTGGCGCAAAGCGTGTGGTTATCAGTGGTCCGACGAAGTCTGAGGGAGTCGATACAATTGTTCTGGGAACTAACGACGACAAGGTAAAAAACGCGACACCAATCGTATCTAATGCTAGCTGTACGACCAATTCTTTGGGCGCGGTTATGGCGATTTTGGACGCGGAGTTTGGCGTTGAAAAGTCAATGCTAACGACGGTGCATAGTTATACGGCTAGCCAAAAGCTTCAGGATGCGCCATCCAAGGATCTTAGAGAAGGTCGCAATGCCGCCGAAAACATTGTCCCGACTACGACTGGCGCCGCAATTGCTGTAACTAAAACTTTGCCGCAATTAACCGGAAAATTTGACGGACTTAGTGTGCGCGTACCGACTCCAGTTGTGTCGCTTAGTGACGTGACGGCGCTTCTTAGGAAAGATGTAACTGTCGAGCAGGTAAATGACGCGTTCAAAAAAGCCGCCCAGAGTAATTTCTATCAAGGCATTTTGGGTGTTTCTGAGGAACCTTTGGTGAGCCGCGACTTTATTGGCAATTCATATTCGGGGATTGTCGATCTTCCGTTGACGAAGGTAGTTGGCGGTAATCTGATCAAGGTTATGGTCTGGTATGACAATGAATGGGGCTATTCTAATCGGCTGGTTGAACTGGTGGCGGATGTGGCGTATTATTTGAAAAAGAGTGAATAAGGCCATCTTCCAAAAAAGGAAATAACCCCGCACCGTGATAGTGCGGGGACGCCGGGATTTCCGGCGGTTTTACAGAATATTTATCTTAGCGCGCCTTCTGCTGGCGCGAAACATCTCAATCTCAGTCCTCCTCGGATCCTCCGAAGCAGGACGAAAACCTCTCATCCTGCCTCAAGACTTCGAGTGATGGGCTCCTCACGAATGAGGGTTCATCAGAGATATCACTTCCCGGAACCTCCGCATAGATTGCGTCGGTTTGCCTGTCGATGACAAACCGAATCCGACAATCGCCCGCTGAGGCCATAATGGTATTCGAGGCTTCCCCCGTACCCTTGATGGGGACGGGGTCGGTGAACCCCGCCTTGACCAAATCCTGAGACCAGACGTCGCTGACGTCTGCACATCCGGTCAACCCGGTCAACCCGAACAGGGCAAGCAGGATAGTGACGACCATACCACGAGTAGTGGACATTTTTCCCTCCTAGGGAAGATTTTGAGGTGCGGCCTTTCAGAACCGCGACCTTAACCGGGGTGAACTCCCCGGTTAGTTGCTTTTCACGGTTTGAAAAGCTGATATATATATATCATACCAGCCACGAAATGTCAATACTCTTTGTCAAATAGCTACACCCTACCTCTGATAAAATACCTAACTTTTCCTTGCAAAAATCACCGAAAATGCTTATACTAAGATCATGAAAATCTACCTCGGATCTGATCATCGCGGCTTTATGTTGAAAGAAAAAGTTTTTGCCTATTTGGTTAAGAATGGTTATGACGTTCAAGACGTCGGCGGTGTAGAATTAAATCCTGATGACGATTTTCCGCAATTCGCACAGGCGGCGGCGTTGAAGGTCATTGGTGATGATAGTAAAGATCCGCGTGCGATATTAATTTGCGGCGGCGGTCAAGGAATGTGCATGGCGGCGAACCGCTTTAAGGGAATCCGTGCCAGCGTGATTTGGGATGCTTTCGAGGCAAAAATGACGCGCCAAGATAACGATTCAAATGTTTTATGTTTGCCGGCGCGAGTTTTGGAAGACAATGAATCGGCGTGGAAAGGAATTGTGGAAACGTGGCTAAACACTCCTTACGCAAATGCTCCGCGATTTAATAGGCGTAATGCGCAATTGGATGAATTGTCATGAGTAATTCTGTAATCGCACCGGCAATTTTGGCAGAAAATGCCGAACAATATAAAGAGCAGGTTGATAAGATAACTGGTCTTGTTGAGCGTGTTCATATTGATATTTCTGATGGTGAATTTGCTCCAACTTTGACTGTTGGAATTTCAGAATTATGGGCGCCGGAGGGTTGGATGGTTGATATTCATGCAATGGTTAATGATGTTGCTGAGTATGTTCCGAAGTTGATTGCCTTAAGGCCGCATATGATTATTGTTCACGCAGAGGCGACGGGGGATGTGAAGACCGCGCTCATGCAGATTCGTCAAGCTGGAATTATGGCGGGATTAGCACTACTAAAGCCGACGGTTCCGCGAACGGTTGAGGAATTGATAAAAATAGCAGATCATGTGATGATTTTTAGCGGTGAGCTGGGGCGATTTGGCGGAACTGCTAGTTTGATGCAACTAGAAAAAATACGACTTATTAAGGCTATTAATCCTAGTGTTGAAATCGGTTGGGATGGCGGAGTGGCGGTAGATAATGCGTATAGTTTGGTTCAGGGCGGCGTTAACGTTTTGAACGTTGGCGGCGTTATTCAGAAATCGTCAGATCCGCGCACCATTTTCTCCAGATTGCAGCAGGAGATTAATAAAACGAGCGTGCTTTAATGGATGCCGACCAAATAGCGAAATTGAAGAAAATATCGCAACAGCTGCGGAAGTCTGTTATTCGTGAGCTATCCGAGGCTGGCTCGGGTCATTCGGCTGGTTGCTTGGGATTTGCTGATGTTATGGCGGTTTTGTATTTTCACGCCATGCAACTAGATCCTGATAATCCTAATTGGGAAGATCGGGATATTTTCGTGATGAGCAATGGTCATTATGCACCACTCTTATATGCCACGCTGGCGGAGCGGGGATTTTTCGATAAAAAAGAGCTGGCTAATTTGCGAAAATTTGGCTCCAAGCTTCAAGGTCATCCAGAACGCGGCAGTCTGGCGGGAATTGAAACGACTAGCGGTCCTCTGGGCTGCGGTCTGAGTCAAGCGGCTGGCATGGCGTATTCATTGCAATATTTGGGTGGTAATTCTGAGCGATTCGTTTACTGCAGTTTGGGTGATGGCGAGCTGGATGAAGGGAATATTTGGGAAGCGGCGATGTTTGCGAAAAAATATAATCTGTCGAATTTGATTGCGATTGTTGATAGAAATAATATTCAGATTGGTGGCGATACGGAAAAGGTGATGCCGCTAGGGGATTTGGCGGACAAATGGCGAAGTTTTGGCTGGGATGCGCAGGAAATTGACGGGCATGATCATTCGGCGATAATTCAAGCGATTGATAAGACGAAGAATTCTCGGCAGCCGAGCGTGATAATCGCGCATACAATTCCTGGTCGTGGCGTTGATTTTATGGAATATGATTACCGTTGGCACGGAAAATCTCCGAACGCCGAGGAGGCGGAGCGAGCGCTTGCTCAATTGAGTGAAGGAGGCGGCGAATGAGTTTCTTAATGGAGAATTGGCAGAATTCGGAGCTTGCGGCAATTCGGATGGGTTTTGGCGAGGGATTGGTGGATATTGCGAAGAAAAATAATTTGGTGGTGGCGCTGAGCGCGGATTTAATGGAGAGCGTTGGCTTTGGTAAGTTTTCTGAGGAAATCGGGAAACCACGGGCAATTGAAGTTGGCGTGGCGGAACAGAATTTGGTTACCGTGGCGTCTGGATTGGCGGCTATGGGAAATATTCCGTTTGCGGCCAGTTATGCGGCGTTTAGTCCGGGTCGCAACTGGGAGCAAATTCGCACGACTATTTGCCTTAACAACCAGCCGGTCAAGCTGGTGGGTTCTCACGCGGGGCTTAATGTTGGTCCGGACGGTGCGACGCATCAAATGCTGGAGGATATTGCGCTGATGCGAAGTTTGCCTAATATGGTGGTGTTGGCGCCCGGTGATGCCAATGAAGCCAAGCTGATTGCGGCGGCAATGGCTGGAGATAAACGCCCGAATTACGTAAGATTGCCAAGAGAAAAAACGCCGTTATTCTTAAATCAATCTACTTTTGAGATTGGAAAAAGCTATACGTTGAGGCGCGGCAAAGATGTTGCCTTGTTTGGAACTGGCGTGATGACCCATCAATTGTTGCTGGCGGCGGAAAAACTGGCGAATGAATATGACATTCAGGCGGAGGTGATTCATTTTCCGACGATCAAGCCGTTGGACGAGGACGCTGTGCTTGATGCGGCTCAAAAATGCCAAGCTGTCATTACGGCGGAAGAGGGGCAGATTACTGGTGGATTTGGCTCAAGCGTGGCAGAAGTTCTTAGTGAGAATTTGCCTGTGAAGATGAAGCGAATTGGCGTCAATGATACATTTGGCGAGTCGGGTAAAATGTCTGAATTGTGGAAAAAGCACGGTTTGGATGTCGATTCAATTGTTTGTAGTGTTGTCAATTTTCTCCAGTGAAAAACCCGCCAGGAGCTACTGCCAAGATCTAATAGGCCTCAAAGCGGTAGTCCTGACGGGGGTGCGTCATTCGCGGTCATGATATATCATACTGCAGATGAGCACCAAGAACGCGAGGCTCACTAACATAAACGTTAGTGCCTCCGGCAGCCCGTAGGCTACGCGAAAGTAGTCGAGTGTTGCCAACCATGCTATGCATAGTAGGACGATGGCAAACAAGAATAATTTGCCTGCGAAGGCTGTTATCTTGACTACAGGGTTCACCTTAGCTCTCCTTTTTTGAGCTCAAAGCTAAAGGGCTCTTTTGCCCTTAGACAAACTTTGAGCAAAAGCCATTTTATGTTATCACCAAAATAACATAATGTCAATTCTCTTGGCATGGCGGGCGGTAATTGGTATAATTATCATAAGTATTTTAGGGGGCAGTATGGGATTATCAATTTCAGAGATTCGGAAAAACACGACGCGGGCGCGTCATTTAATGCAGCGGACACGGGCGCAGCGTTTTGCGGTTGGGGCGTTTAATATTGACAATCAAGAGACGCTGATTGCGGTGGCACGCGCGGCGCAAAAACTTCAATCGCCAGTGTTGGTTGAGGTTTCTGACGCCGAAGTGAAGGCTATGGGTCTAGAGAATGTTCGCGATTTGGTGGACAATTATAAAGCTGAGTACGGAATTGAAATGTATTTGAATCTGGACCACGGTCCAACGGTTGAGGGTTGTAAGCGAGCGATTGATGCTGGATATGAGTTTATTCATATTGATGTTTCTCAGGCGAATCACGACGCTTCAGACGAGGAAATTATTGCCAAAACTCGTGAGGTTGTTGAATATGCCAAGTTTACTGGCGCGCTAGTGGAATCTGAGCCGCATTATTTTGGCGGAAGTTCAAATGTTCATACGGAAGATATAAATTACGAGGAGATAAAAAAGACTTTCTCTACGCCAGAGGGCGCGCGCGCGTTTGTTGAGGCGACTGGAATTGATACTTTTGCGGCGGCGATTGGCAATTTGCATGGCAAATATCCAGTTCCGAAAGTGCTGGATTTGGATTTGCTAGCTGACATTCGTGAGGCGATTCATTGTCAGATTTCATTGCACGGTGGGTCTGGCACGCCGCTACATTATTTTGAGGACGCTGTGAAAATTGGCGTTTCTAAAATCAATATCAATTCTGATATGCGCTACGCTTTCCGAACAACTCTGGAGAAAACCTTGCGAGAAAATCCAAATGAGTACGCCATCGTTAAATTAATGCCGCCAGTTTATGCTGCCGTACAGGAAGTGGTGGAGTCGAAGATTAAGGCGTTTAATTCCGTCAGGAAGGCGGTGGTTTAATGGCGAAAATCATCACCGTTGGTGCGGCGATTCAAGATGTGTTTTTAAGCCAATCAGACGCACTGACGCCAGTTTGTGAAAGTCCAGAACATTGTTTTGCACGACTGGATTTGGGGGCGAAAGCCGACGTAAACCAGATTCATTTTTCGACTGGCGGTGGCGCTACAAACGCCGCGGTAACGTTTTCCAGGCAAGGGCATTATGCTAGCTTTATGGGTGCAATCGGTCATGATCCGGCGGGGCAAGCAGTAATTGCAGATTTAGATAAGGAAAATATTGACACGCATTTGGTACGATATTCGCCAAAATACAGTACGGGATATTCGGTGTTACTATTGGCTTCAAATGGCGAGCGAACGATTTTAACATACCGCGGTGCTTCGACGCATTATCATGAGGCGGATTTTGATTTGTCTGAAGAGGACGCGGATTGGCTATACGTTTCAACATTGGCGGGAAATATGTCAATGCTTCATAAATTATTCCAGCAAGCCAAGCATCGCGATATGAAAATCTGTTTTAATCCTGGGAAGAAGGAATTGGCACAAAAGGATAAATTGCTGGGACTTTTGCCTGATGTTGACGTTTTGACGCTTAATAAGGAGGAAATGCAACAATTGGTGTCTGGCGAGGATTTGGAGGCCTTGGTTAGAAGAGGTTTGAGATTAGTTCCGGTCGTCTTGGTGACGGACGGCGTAAACGGCTCAATTGCAAGCGATGGAAAAACCATCGTGCGAGCGCTGATGTACGATGACAGGCCATCAATTGACAGAACTGGCGCTGGAGATGCGTTTGCGTCGGGATTTTTGAGTGAATGGGCGCGAAGCGGCAATTTGAAAAACTCTGTGATTATGGGCAGTGCGAATGCTAGTTCGGTGGTTATGAAAATTGGAGCAAAGGCTGGAATTTTATATGCTGGCACGGTGCTTCATGCTATGCCAATTCAAGAAAGGGAATTATAATGGCGCAAAATTTGGGAAAATTGTTGGGTGGTGACGTGAAAAAGCGTCGAGCATTAACCGAGCTCAGGCAGATGACTAGGGATGATAGTGACGTGCGATTGATTGCGGACATATTGGCTAGAGCGCACTCGATTATTCGATCTCTAGGTCTGGATCCGTCAAACGCTACGGCAGAAGAAATTTATCAATCGCTAATGGCTATTGCTCCGAAAGTGGACAAATGGGCGCCGTTCAAGGCTTCCGAGTGGGTGCTTTTGGACGTTGATGGTCAAGTGATTTCGTTTAATCCGATTGACATTATAAATAACTATCATTGCCAGTTACCTCTGGGAAAGCAGCAAACAACGTATGGCAAGCGAGGCCTGGGATTTGAGATTACGCGCCGATATAAAAACCACCCGCGCACGTACAATCCAGCCGTAGAGCGAGTGGTCTGTCAGGGTGGAATTTGTTGGATTGAGCCGAAACCTAAGAAATAATTATCGGTCGCAGCAAGTCCGCTGATTTTTGATCAAATTAACCACTTCTGGAATATCTTCGGTAATTGTGTAGATTTTTTCATCGCCGTCAGAAATTAACTTATTTGGAAGCATATTTTCGCAAACAAAATCATCCCATTTGCCCCAGAATTTTTTATCAAACAGAACAATCGGCACTGGCGCCATTTTCTTAGTTTGCGTCAATGTGATGATCTCACAAATTTCATCCATTGTGCCAAATCCGCCAGGGAAACAAACGTACGCGTCAGCCAGAAGTGTCATAACGATTTTTCGTGGTGCGAAGTGGGTGAATGCGAACGAATCTGTCGTGTAGTTGTTTAATGATTGCTCGTGTGGCAAGCGAATGTTGAATCCGACTGATTCTCCGCCAGCTTCCATAGCGCCGCGGTTTGCTGCTTCCATAATTCCGCCGCCGCCGCCGGTGATAATTGTGTAGCCCGCTTTGGCTAGCTGAAACGCTAAATCTTTGGCTTTTTGGTAATATTCGTTATCTTCAGTTATCCTGGCTGATCCAAAAAAAGTTACGGTTTTATGATATTTTTGGAGAATTTCATAGCCGGCATGAATTTCGTCATCGACTTTTCCTAATCTGAACATCGCAGCCTGAAGTTGCAGTTCGCGCGGAATACAAACATTTTTCGGTGTCATCATTATCCTTTTTATTTTATGATTTTAACTTTATTACTATATCATAAAATGCCTATGGTTACAATACGTTGACGGCAAATAATTCATCATATACAATCAAAACACAATCTAAATGGAGGTTTTATGGAAAATAAATCAACAACAAACAAGTGGCTGATCGTTGTGGTGGTTATTATGGGTATAATTATCGTAGCTATGGCGACATGGATAATTGCTGGCGCTATGCATAAAGATAAGGATTCTAGCGCTTCAGTAAAAACCAGCCAAACAAAGAAAGACTCATCTGATTCACTGGAAAAAACTCGCGGTGAAGGCGAGGAGCCATCAAATGAGGCAAAGAAAGAATATAAAGATTTCCGAACCAAAGGCGACGGTACGGGCATTCGTTTAACTTCAGCAAGTGATGTTGATAAATTGGATATTGACAGTTCTTTGAAGAAGTTCTTGAAGTCTAAAGTTGGTCAGCCAATTCCAGAACGTGAAGGTTCAGTATATGAGCCAATTATTGACCGTGCATACGGAAAATATGCGGCAGTATATGGCTTGACAAACGCTTATACTATCATCGGACCAAAGAACGGCACTGGTGAAATTGCAATTGTTGCGGGTACACAACAAGGCGGTATGTCATGTTCAGACTTGAAGTCTGCGTCGGTTCCGAGTCGCTTGGTTGACGGCAAATGTGAAGTTTCTGGCTCATCTCAAACTTATAACCAAGACTAGTTTTCATAAATATAGTAAAATAGAGAGGTGAATAAATTTCGCCTCTCTTCTTCATATCGGCCCACGGGCGATCAGCCGCGAGCAATTGCTCAGTTGGTCGAAGGTTTGGAAAAAGGTCAGCGCGAGCAAACTTTGCTGGGTGTGACTGGTTCGGGGAAGACGTTTACGATGGCGAATATTATTACCAAGCGCAATGTACCGACGCTGGTTTTGGCTCATAATAAGACTTTGGCGGCGCAACTTTTTTCTGAGTTTAAGGAATTTTTTCCGGACAATGAAGTACACTATTTTGTTAGCTATTTTGACTATTACCAGCCAGAAGCGTACATCGCTTCGAGCGACACTTACATCGAGAAAGATTCGAAAATCAACGACGAGATTGACCGGCTTAGGCACGCTGCGACTTCTGCGCTGCTTACACGCCGCGACGTGATTATCGTGGCGAGCGTGAGTTGTATTTACGGCATTGGTTCGCCAGAAACTTACGCCGATATGGCTATTAAATTGACCGTTGGTGAGCGTCGAGTTCAGGACAAGTTTATTCGCCTATTGACCGACATTCAGTATAAGCGCAACGACGTCGATTTTGTGTGCGGAACTTTTCGGGTACGCGGCGATGTCGTGGATATTTTTCCAGCGGGTCAAGATAATGCGGTTCGTGTGGAATTCTTTGGCGATGAAATTGAGCGGCTGACGAAGATCGACCCTTTGACTGGCGAGATTTTGGATCGGCCAGACCAATTGACAATTTTCCCGTCCAGCCACTATTCGACGCCACGTGAGCGAATTGAAAAAGCGATTGTTGGAATTGAAAATGAGTTTAATCAACGACTGAAATGGTTTGAAGATAATGGCAAGTTTTTAGAGGCGCAAAGGCTAAGTCAGCGTACCAAATATGATTTGGAGATGTTGAAGGAAACTGGTTTCGTGAAGGGTATTGAGAATTATTCGCGCTATTTGACCGACCGAGAACCTGGCGAGCAGCCGGCAACTTTAATTGATTATTTTCCGGACGACTGGCTACTTTTGGTTGACGAATCGCACATGACATTGCCGCAAGTTCGAGGAATGTACAACGGTGATCGCGCCCGTAAGGAGGTTTTGGTTGAGCATGGTTTTCGCCTTCCAAGCGCATTGGACAATCGCCCACTTCGATTTGACGAGTTCAATCAGCATATTCATCAGGCAATTTATGTTTCCGCCACGCCGGGAGATTATGAACTTTCTCATTCGCCAAAGCCAGCTGAGCAGCTTATTCGACCGACTGGGCTGCTTGATCCGCCGATTGAAGTTCGACCAACCGATGGGCAAGTCGATGATTTGATGGAGGAAATTCGCCAGACGATTGCGAAAGGTCATCGCGTGTTGGTGACGACGCTAACCAAGCGAATGGCGGAGGACTTGAGTGCTTATTTGACGGAAAACGGCGTGAAGACGGCATATTTGCATAGCGAAATTGATACGCTGGAGCGTGGCGATATTCTGAAAGATTTGCGACTTGGGACGTATGATGTGCTGGTTGGGATTAATCTGTTGCGTGAAGGTCTGGACCTTCCAGAAGTTAGTTTGGTGGCAATTATGGACGCCGACAAGGAAGGTTTCTTGCGTAGTGAGCAGGCATTAATTCAGACGATTGGACGGGCGGCACGACACGTTGATGGGCGAGTTATTATGTACGGCGACAATGTTACGGATAGTATGCGTCGAGCAATTGACGAGACGAATAGGCGTCGGGCAATTCAGCAGAAATATAACGAAGAACATAATATTACGCCACAAACTATTCAGAAGAAAATTGACGATGGTTTGCGCTCGATTATTCCGCAAAAAGAATCTGATAAAAAGCCAAAGCTTAACCTGAAGAAAATTCCAAAAGACGAATATCCGGCTTTGATTAAAGATCTGACGGCGCAAATGGAATTGCATAGCGCTAATTTGGAATTTGAAAAAGCGGCGGAGCTGCGTGATTTAATTGCAGAAATTCGTCATACGATGTAGAATAAAAATATTATTAGATTAGGAGGGATTATGGCAACAAAAGAACAACCACAGCCAACAAACGTCGCGCAACCAGAAATGCCGATGCAACCAAATGCTTACCAAGCATATCCACAATACGCATATGAAGACCCAAATAAGGGCAAGGCAAAGATGCTAACCTTGGAATACGCTTTAGCAATGGGCTCAGCGATTATTTCAATCATGTTGCTGATTGACATCATAACTAAGGTGTTTGGCTTGTGGACGAATTCAACATCAATGTTATTAAGAAGTGTTGGCGGATTTTTCGCCCCATCAATGGTAACTCAGGGAACGGGAATTATTGCAGCGTCAGTATTTGCTGTGCTTTTGGCTGTACTGTCGTTAGTTCTATTCTCGCGCGTGTCAAAAGCTGTTCCGGAGCGTGAAGGCTACACAAAGCGAACAGCTTACAAATTGGTAACTTACGGCGGTTTGGCTGTTTTGATTATTCCAGCTGTCGACTTGGTTGCTCGATTGGTGAGTATTTTGATCAACTCATTGCTATTCATCGGCGTTGGTGACGGCGGCGAATTCTATAAGAGTTTGTACTTGGGTGAATTCTTGCCATACGCATTAGCTCTTGCAATTGTTGCTACTAGCGCTTACTTCATTTGCCAAATTGTCAAGGGACGCAACATGTCAAAGGCTTTGTCTTTGATATTGATTGTGGCTTCTTCTGTCGTACTATTGACTGATGCTATCACAATCGCTGTTAAAGCACACGACACGGGCAGCTCAGTAAAGACTGTTCCATCAGACTACAGTCGCTACAAGAACTACCAAGATTACTCAATGTAATAAAACTTGGAAAAATAAAGTCGCTCACTTTGATGGGCGGCTTTTTTTAGTGGTATAATATTGATATGATAACTATTTCTACCAGCGATATTCAGCACTTGGCGAGTTTGAGTAGTCTGGCATTGACTGATGACGAAACCGACGGACTGCGCCAAGATTTGGAAAATATAATTGGCTATATTGAGCAGTTGGGTGAGCTTGATGTATCGGGTGTTGAGCCGACTTATCAAGTTACGGGACTGAGTAATGTTTGGCGCGAAGATGAAGTTCAAGCAGGGATTCCCGTTGAAAAGTTGCTTGATTTGGCGCCAGAAAAACAGAATAATCAAGTGAAAGTTCCGCAGGTATTGTAATGAGTAAGATTAGTGATTTTATCGGCAAGAGCGCGGTCGAGAACGTAAAAGAAGCGTTGCGACGAGCGCGTGAAATTGAGGAGTATAATGCGCTGCTTAGCTTGACGGAAGAGCGTGCGCTGGAGCGAGCAGAAAAGGTTGATGCTGGCGAGATTTCTGGACGATTGGCGGGTGTGCCATTTGTTGTGAAGGACAATTTTTTGGCGTTTGGTGCGCCAACGACTGCCGCTTCAAAAATGCTAGAAAACTTTAATGCGCCACTACAGGCGACGGCTGTTGAAAAATTGGAAGCGGAAGGTGCGATTTGCATTGGTAAGGCGAATTTGGATGCTTTTGCGCACGGCGGTTCGACTGAAAACTCGGCATTTGGCCCAACGAAGAACGCTGCGGATGAAACGCGAGTTGCTGGTGGGTCATCTGGCGGATCGGCGGTAGTTACAGCGCTTGATGTGGTTCCGTTTGCGCTTGGTACGGACACTGGCGGTTCGATTCGTCAGCCAGCCAGCTTTAACGGAGTGGTTGGAATTAAGCCGACTTACGGGGCGGTTAGTCGTTATAGCGTAGTGGCGATGGCGTCAAGCACGGACACAATTGGTTGTTTTGCCACAAATGCTGAAGATGCGGACTTGGTGATGGAAATTATGGCTGGTCGTGATGATAAAGATATGACGACTTTGCCTGACTTTTGGAATAACCAGCCAGAATTTGCAAAGAAAAAAATAGGTCTGGTCAAGCAGTGTATGACTGATGACGTGGACGCGGAAGTTCGCCAAAAAACGCTTGATTATGCGGAGAAATTGAAGCAGCTTGGCTACGAAATTGAAGAAGTGGATTTGAGCATGATGCAACATTCTCTGGCGATGTATTACATAATTGTGCCGGCGGAATTATCCTCGAATTTGGCGCGATATGACGGCGTGCGATATGGTCATCGAGCGGCGGAAGTAAAGACTTTGGCGGAGCTTTATGGTCGTAGTCGAAATGAAGGTTTCATGACCGAGAATAAGCGACGAATCATGATAGGGAGCTTTGTGCTGTCAAGCGGATTCTTTGATGCTTACTACATGCAGGCTCAAAAAGCCAGGACGTTGTTGATTGACGAATTTAAGAAGTTATTTACCGAATATGACGCGCTATTGATGCCAGTTGCGCCGACTCCTGCGTTTAAGATTGGGGAGAATGCTAGCGATCCGATAAAGATGTATTTGGCGGACATTATGACTGTGCCGGCAAGTTTGGCTGGACTTCCTGCAGTTGCTGCGCCGGCTGGAAATAGTGATGAAGGTTTGCCAATTGGCGTGCAGCTTATTGGTGATTACAAGTCGGACAAGAATCTGCTGAAGCTAGTTTCGGAAGTGGAGAAGATTTGATGGACGGATTAATAGTCGCGATAGTTGTTGCGGCGTTGATTATCGGCGCCTTGCTGATGATTTTCATTCAATTGACTTCTCGTGGTCGCGGTCAAATTGACAAGGAAATGTATCAGAGGGTTTGGCGGCAAATTTTGCGCAATGTTGAAACCAGAAAATCGGAAAGTATGCAGATGGCGATAATGAAGGCGGATAAGTTACTGGACAAAGCTATGCGCGACTGCGGCGTGGCTGGCGAAACGATGGGCGAACGTATGAAATCTCGCAAGAGATATTGGAGCGATGAAAATGGACTTTGGGCGGCGCATAAATTGCGTAATCAAATTGCCCACGAAACCAACGTAACAGTAACGGCGCAGAGTTTTCGTCGAGCTATGGCGAGTTTTGAACAGGCATTAAAAGATTTGGGAGCATTATAATGAGTGTATATGACGATTATGAAATGACAATTGGTATCGAATGCCACGTTCAGCTGGCGACGAAAACCAAGCTATTTAGCCCAGCTGATAATGACGCTCGCGATGCTGAGCCGAATAGCAAGACGCATCAGATTGACTTTGGTTTGCCGGGGACGTTACCAGTTTTGAACAAGCACGCCGTTGAGCTGGCGGTTCGCGCTGGAAAAGCCTTGAATTCGCCAATTGCACACGTTAGCCGATTTGACCGAAAACATTATTTTTATCCAGATTTACCAAAGGGCTATCAGACTTCACAGATGTATAATCCGATTATTTTGGCTGGATATGTCGATGCGCCGCTGGAAGATGGTTCTTTGAAACGTGTGCGAATTGACCATGCTCATATGGAGGAAGATGCTGGTAAACTGACACATCACGACGGCTATTCGTTGGTCGATCTTAACCGCGCTGGCACACCGCTGATTGAGATTGTTTCTGAGCCAGATATGCATTCGGCTGAGGAGGCTAAAGCTTACGTTTCGGAACTCCATAAATTGATGGTTTACGCGGGCGTGACTTATGGCAATCTGTACCACGGAAATATGCGATTTGACGTTAATATTTCAGTAGCAAAGAAGGGCGCAACAGAGCTTGGAAAGCGCGCAGAAATTAAGAACCTCAATTCCTTCCGCAGTGTCGAGCGAGCCGCTGAGTATGAGTTCAAGCGCCAAGTCGATATCTTGGAGCGTGGCGAAGAGGTTGTTCAGGAAACCAGAGGCTGGAATGATGACAAGCAGATAACTATTTCTCAGAGGTCAAAGGAAGACGCACAGGATTATCGCTATATGCCAGATCCAGATATTCCGCCAGTTGTGTTGACTGACGAGGTGATTGCTGAAATTCAGTCCAAGGTGCCGATGCTTCCGGGTGAATATAGGGAAAAATGGAGCGCGCTGAACTTGGATAAATCTGTTATCAATTCGCTTTTGTCTAATCAGGATTATGCCCAGATTACATTAGAAGTCCAGGAAAAGTCGGGCGAGGCTTCCGCTAAGCGAGTCGCGCATTGGTTTGCGAGCGCATTGACAGCTTCTGACGAAAGTGACGCGCAAACAGACAATGAATCTATACGCGTGGCAGTTGACGATTTGATAGAATTGGCTGAAATGACAGAGAAGTCTGAAGTTTCCAGCACGAATGCGAAGGAACTATTCAATGAGCTTTTGGCTGGCGCGAAAAATCCACGTAAGCTTGCTGAGGAGAAGAATTTATTACAGGTTTCTGACGAGTCGGCGATTGCTGCAATTGTTGACGAAGTTCTGAATGATCCAGCTTCGGCGGCGTCAATTGCAGATATCAAGGCTGGAAAAGATAAGGCTATTGGTTATTTGGTTGGGCAAGTCATGAAGAAGTCTAAGGGTCAAGCCAACCCAAGCCTTGCACAAAAACTGATTCGCGAAAGACTTTAGAATTGCTGAAAATAATAGGGAATAGGAGCTGAAATATGAGAAAACCAACTAAAGCTATCATCGCCGCTGCCGGTTTTGGTACGCGATTTTTGCCGCAAACCAAAGCCATGCCAAAGGAGATGTTGCCGCTGATTGATAAGCCGATTATTCAATACGTCGTCGAGGAATTAGTTGAGGCTGGCATTAAAGATATCATCATTATCGGTAGCGCGAATAAGCGAGCAATCGAGGACCATTTTGACGAGCCGAATGAGGAACTTTTGGCTAATTTGCGCGCTGGCGGTCCTAAAAAACAGCCATTCATTGACGCGGTGCAAAATTTGGCTGATATGGCGAACTTTATTTATATTCGCCAAAAAGGTCCGTACGGCAACGCAACGCCTTTGGCTTGTGCTTCGCATTTGATTCATCATGACGAGCCTGTGATTTACACGTTTGCGGATGACTTTATCGCGGCTAGTCCAAGCCGTTTTAAGCAGATGATTGAGGTGTCAGAAAGCCTAGACGGAGCGGTTCTGTCGTGTAAGAAAATCACCGATGGCGCGGAATTTGATCGTTATGGAGTTGTCAACGGTCAAGTAGTGAAAGACGGTGTTATAAAAATGACGAATATCGTTGAAAAGCCGGGCAAGGAGAACGCGCCGTCAGATTTGGCGAGCGTCAGCAGTTATTTGCTTCCAGGTGAAATTTTTGGCTATCTAGACAAAGCCAAGGAAGAATTTGACGGCAACGGCGAGTTTACAATTCAGCCAATTATGCAGCAAATGATTGACGACGGATTTGATTTTTACGGCGTGGAGATTACGAACGGCACTTATTATGACACTGGCGACAAATTGGAATATCTAAAAACAGTGATTGACTTTGGGCTGCGTGACCCTAACTTTGGTGATAAATTACGCGCTCATCTGACGGATCGCCTAAAATAATGTATAATAAATAACATGAACGGATTGCTTATTATATTAGTGATTTTGATGGTGATCTTTGTCATCATGATGATCGCTATGACAATTTCTATCATCAAATTAACGCGTCAAATTCGCCAAACTCAGCAAAACGTAGAGGCTATAAGCCAGCGAATTGCTAGCTTAAACGGAATTGTAAGTACGGTTTCAATTGGCGTGGAATTAGCCAAAAGCTTCGCTTCAAAGAGCGGATTTTTCTCGAAATTTTTCTCAAAGAAGAAGGTAAAAAAGAGTGAAAAAGTCAGCCAAAGAACAACCAAATAAGCTAGCAAAAAAAGTAGTTCGTGATAACGAAAACGGTGCTCGTCGGGCGATTCTGGAGGATCTGTTCTTTGATTTTCATAAATCCCGCCACCAGGTTTACTGGGTGAATTTTGTTCGCGGAATTTTCTTTGGCTTGGGAAGTGCTTTGGGCGCGACGTTATTGATCGCGATATTGATTTGGATTTTGGGGCAATTTGCCGACATTTTCCCGCCGTTGGCTGATTTTATTAACCACTTAATTGAGACAATGCAACGTCGTCAATAGCGTGCTATAATTGTTATTAATGACTGAGGGGACAAGCGAACAATTATCGTCGGCGGCTTTGAAGCCGTCAGATTTCGTGCATCTTCATAATCACACTTTTCATTCGGTGCTGGACGGATTGACTAAGATTCATGACTTAGTCGATAAGGTTAAGGAGCTCGGAATGGAGGCTGCCGCCGTAACTGATCACGGCACGATGAGTGGTATTTTGGACTATTACAAAACTGCCAAAAAAGCGGGAATTAAGCCGATTATCGGAATTGAAACTTACGTGGCGACTCGTTCTCGATTTGATCGCGATCCAGGTAAAGATAAGCAGCGTTTTCACTTGACCGTGCTGGCGATGAATAACACGGGTTTTCACAATCTGATGAAGTTGTCGACGCGCGCTAATCTGGAGGGAATGTATTATAAGCCACGAATTGACCATGAACTTTTGGAGGAATTGAACGAGGGGCTGATTGTTCTGAGCGGTTGTGCAAGTGGCGAAATTGGTGTGGCGCTGAAAGAAGATGATTATGATCGCGCTCGTGATATTGCCAAATGGTATAAGTCGATTTTTGGCGATCGCTATTATTTGGAGCTGCAGGACCACGGACACCCGAAGTCGAACACGCATTGGGATGTGCAGGCGAAGATTAACGAGGGCTTGATTAGGCTTTCAAAAGAGCTTGGTATTGAAATGGTGGTGACTTGTGATGGTCACTATTTAACGCACGAATATCAAGACGCGCACGAGATTCTGCTTTGCGTTGGGACGGGCTCGTATCTCAGTGATGAAAAGCGAATGAGTTTGAAAGATTTTGAGCTTCATTTGACGGACCCGCGCGATATTATCGATCACTGGGGTGAGGAATTTCCTGAAGTTATTCGTAACACGAAAAAAATAGCCGATCGCTGTGATGTTGAGATTGAGCTTGGGCGAATTCTTATTCCAAAATATCCATTGCCAGACGGCGAGAATGAACACTCGTATCTGCTTAGATTGACATATCAAGGTTTGCTGCAGCGTTACAATGGAGCTTCGAAGGAGGAGGCTGAAAAGTTGGATCCTGACGAGATTATTCCGAAGCTGTCTGATGAAGTTCGTGAGCGCGCTAAGATGGAGCTTGGCGTGATGGGAAATATGGGCTATGAAGGTTATTTCTTGATTGTTCAGGATTTTATCAACTGGGGAAAATCTCAAGGAATTGTTTTTGGGCCTGGGCGCGGTAGTGCGGCTGGCTCGATTATTGCGTATGCGCTGAATATTACAGATCTTGATCCTCTAAAATATGGTTTGCTATTTGAGCGATTTCTTAATCCTGATCGTATTTCTATGCCCGACATCGACGTTGATATTCAGGATACGCGTCGTGATGAAGTGATTGAATATTGTGCGAAAAAATACGGCGAGGATCACGTTAGTAATATCGCAACGTTCGGTAAGATGTTTGGTCGTATGGCAGTGCGTGATGTTGCCAGGGTTTTGGAAGTTCCGTACGCTGAGAGCGACCGCTTGGCGAAGTTAGTTCCGCCGCCAAGCCAGGGGCGTCATATTCCGTTGTCCGTGAGTATTAAAGAGGATGCTGATCTTCGGAATGAATATGAAAATAATCCGACTGCGAAGGAAGTTCTGGACTATGCAATTCAGTTGGAAGGGACGATTCGTAGCCACGGCGTTCATGCCTGTGGCGTGGTGATTGCGCCAGATACGTTGGCTAACTATATCCCGCTTGAAATGGCGCAAAAGGGCGTAGTAGCAACTCAGTTCCCGATGGGCGAGGTTGAAGAGTTGGGTCTATTGAAGATGGACTTTTTGGGACTTTCGAACCTTACGATTATTAATAATGCCATGAGGATTATCCGAAAAGCTTATAAGAAAGAAATTAACCTTTCGGAGTTGCCGCTTGATGATAAAAAGACCTACGAACTATTTCAGCGCGGCGACACGACTGGCGTATTCCAGCTGGAATCGGCGGGAATGAAGAGGTACTTGCGCGGACTAAAGCCGACTACGTTTGAAGATATTATTGCTATGGTGGCTCTTTATCGTCCAGGTCCGATGCAGTTTATTGACAGCTTTATTAGGCGCAAACACGGCGAGGAAGAGATAACTTATTTGCATTCTGGAATGAAAAACTCGCTAAAAAATACTTACGGAATTTTGGTCTATCAGGAACAGTTTATGCAGATTTCTAAGGAATGGTGTGGATTTACTGGTGGTCAGGCTGACACATTGCGTAAGGCTGTTGGTAAGAAAAAAATTGACTTGATGAAAAAGGTCAAGCCTGAATTCGTCGAGGGTGCGGTTAAAGTTGGTGGCGCAACTAAGGAAATTGCGGAAACTTTCTGGACTCAGCTGGAAGAATTCGCTAACTATTGTTTCAATAAGTCGCACGCCGCTTGTTATGGTTTGATTGCCTATTGGACGGCTTATTTGAAGGCGCATTATCCGGACGCGTTTATGGCAGCGCTTATGACTAGCGACCATGACGACACCGATCGTCTGGCAATTGAAATCACTGAGTGTAAGCACATGGGAATTAGCGTGCTGAGTCCTGACGTAAACGAATCATTCGTTGAGTTTGCTGTGGTGCCGAATGAGAATAAAATTCGTTTCGGAATGTCGGCAGTGAAGGGAGTTGGCGTTGGTGCGGTCGAGGAAGTTCTGCGGGCGCGCGAAGATGGTCCATTTACGTCGGTTGAGGATTTTGCTAGGCGCGTTTCAACAAGTAAGTTCAATAGAAAAGCCTGGGAGTCGCTTATTAAGTCTGGTGCGTTTGATGATATGGGCGATCGATCTGACTTGTTATTCAATCTGGATTCTATTACGTCATTTGCGTCCAAGCTCCAAAAAGAGGCCGCCAGCGGACAGACCAATTTGTTTGGAATGTTGGGTGGCGATGATGCGGCGAGCGTCCAGTCGACTCTTCATCTCCAGAAGGCTCCTGTGAAACACGACGATAAAGAGCGCTTGATGTGGGAGCGAGAATTGTTGGGGTTGTATATCTCGGCGCATCCGCTTGATAGGTATGAAACGTATTTGAGCGAACAAACTCAACCGTTAACACAATTAGTTCCCGAGTACGACAGTCGAATAATGACGGTCGGGGGAATTATTAGCACTGTCCGTACAATTGTCACAAAAAGCGGTTCGAAGATGGCGTTCGTGGGAATTGAGGATAAATTCGGCGAGGGTGAAATAATTGTTTTCCCAAATCTGTATGAGAAAGTTGGTGCTAAGCTGGTTCAGGACGCAGTGATTCGAGTTTCTGGTAAAAATTCAGCTCGAGATCGTGACGGAAATCTGGGCAATGAAAGTAAGCTAATTGCCGATGACATTATTGCGATTACGGATAACGATATCAATGGCTATGAGTCGACTGGTCGTAAAATGGATGCGCCAAAAATTAGCTCTGCTGTAAAAAAAGAGCGCCGTGAAGCTTATCGTAATCAGAAGAATGGAGCTTCTCCGAAGTCTGCTGTGAAGAATGACGCCGCCAAACCGCAGCCAAAAACTCATTCGGCGCCTGTTAATGTTGCGCCAGAAATTCCCGCTTCAAAGTTATTTGTGTATATTAAAGACCCGAACGACCATTCACGGTTGGTGAAGATGAAGTCTGTTTGCGGCGAGAATGCTGGCACGACTGATGTGGTTTTGGTGCTGGGTGAGAAAGAAAAATCAGCCATGCGTCTGCCGTTTAAGGTGGATGCTAACGACAATTTATTAAGCCAATTAAAAAACACTCTGGGTGAAGAGTGTGTAGTTCTAAAGTGATAGTTAGCCCGCTGACAGAGCCTCAGCCGGAGCTGATTGCTCTGGCGGGCTAACTATGTCAGCGGGACTTGTCCCGCAGCAGCTTGTCTGCCTTTGTTCGACGACCCAGTTCGTCGAACAGCATGCATGTCGTGAATAGTGTCATTATTGCAGTAATGACACCAGCCCTCACGTTCCAATAAAGAAGTGGAGAGAGCTTGACCATGCAGAATATGAATTCTGCTCCTACAAAGACCGAAGCCGCCACCGCCGCTATCGCGTATGCCAGTCCAGCCATTGATGACGTGTGGCGTCTGTATGACCAAACGGTCAAATACATCACAGACAGCACGGTGATGATCATTGCTGCTTCAAACATTTGCTCTCCTGTTCTTGGGGACTACTCTCTAGGGGATTCCAGAGAAAGCTCATACAAATATAACACATATGGTTAATAAAGTCAATAAGCAGACTTGAGGGATTTATTTATCCGTTGTTGAGATTATTTCATCCTCGGGAAAATCAGTCCAAACAGCGCAATTCCCGTTGCGACCGACACGTTGAATGATTCTTTTTGACCGAACATCGGGATCTCTACAGTGAAATCGCAGTTGTCCAAAAGCTCCGACGTGATTCCGTGGACTTCTTCTCCGAGTAGCAGCGCAAATTTTTCAGGCGGCTGAAATTCTGATAGCATCACGCTGTCTTTTGATTGCTCCAGCGCGATAATTGGCAAGTTTTCTGTTTGCTGATTTTCTTTAATCCAATCGTTAATATCTTCGTAAAACTCAAACGGCACCAAACTTTCCGCGCCCAAAGCAGTTTTATGAATTTGGCTGGTGATTTTTTCGCGAATGTGTGGCAGGCGAGGATCTTCAGATCGAATTTCTCCATCGACAAGCGCACAAACAGGCGCCTTGCTACATAAACTCAATTCTGGATACGGCGTGTAACCACTAAGAATAATCTTTTTTATACCAAATCCTTCGGCTGTGCGAAAAATTGCCCCAACATTATGTGTCGAGCGAATATTGTGGACTAACAGAGTAATTTCTGGATTCATATCACTATTATATCACTCGTCAAACCGTAAGCTTTTTGTTATAATTTTCATATGGACGAAGATAAAATTCAGGCGCGACGCCGCGAGCAAGATGAGGAAGCTACTCGTCGTCGAGCGTCAATTTTAGGACTTCAATATCTTGATGGGCGGGAATTTGAAGACACTCTGCCTTTGCTTAAAGATGTTTTGACAATTGAAGAAATGTATAAAGGCAGGCTGGTTCCGCTGGCTTTTAACGAGGAAGATCAGTCTTATAGATTTGGCGTTACGTCGCAAACTTCTGAATCGCTGATGAAGCGGATGCGAGATCAGTATGTTGAAAATGGCAAGCGAATCTTCTTCTTCTTAATTTCTGGTTCGGCGTTTCGGTCAATTATGCTCAGGTTTGATCCGCCAAAAAAAGTGATTTACGACAATATCGAAATTGCTAAGGAAGGTGATAGCGATACTCTGGCGCAGGTTACGCAGACTTTGGCTTCTGTGGGTACAAATGACGTGTTTAATTATTTGATTGACCAAGCGGATTTGTTGGGTGCGTCGGATATTCACATTGAAAATCAGCGTGAGTCGATTCGAATTCGTATGCGTGTTGACGGAGCCTTGCACACGGTGGCGGAACTTAGCAGGGATAGATATCGAGTTATTATGGCGACTTTGGCGTCGCGTGCGAATATTTCTACCGCCTCCAGAGAGCCTCAATCTGGGCATATGCAGCAGGAAATTCATAGAGATGGCGTATCGCACGTGCTGAATTTGCGTGTGGAAGCCGTGATGACGGTGTATGGCTTGGACTTGGTGCTTCGATTGTTCAATTTCGATGAGTCAATGCTGAACTTGGATCTATTGAGTATTTCAAAGAAAGAGCGTGAGCAAATTGATGAAGTTATTTCTCATCCGCGAGGGATGTTGTTGATGGTTGGTCCGACTGGTTCAGGAAAATCTACGACGTTATATAGCATTTTGAACGCTCTTAATACTCAGGATCGAAAGATTATCACATTGGAAGATCCTGTAGAAAATACGATTCCTGGGATTGCTCAGATTCCAATTGATACGACAAACGGACAGAGGTTTGCTGATGGTTTACGCAGTGTTTTGCGCCTTGACCCAGACGTGGTGATGGTCGGCGAGATTCGCGACAATGAAACTGCGAAGACTGCGATTCAGGCTTCAATTACGGGGCATTTGGTATTGTCTAGCTTTCACGCCAATTCGACTGCGGCGGCGTTTAGTCGTATGATCGATATGATTGGGCAAAATCCGATTTTTAGCTCGGCGGTTCGGCTGGTGATTGCTCAGCGACTGGTGAGGAGATTGTGGGATGATAGCAAGGAAGAATATGAGCCAGATGAGGCGACTCGTAAGTGGGTAAAAGAAGTTTTGAAGGATTTGCCAGAGAATGTTGATTGCCCAGATTTGGATACGTTTAAACTTTGGCGTGCGGTGCCAACGGACGACGTTCCGTTTGGCTATAAGGGGCGAATTCCAGTAATGGAGCAACTGGTCGTGAGCGAGAATATTCAGAAATTCTTGCGCGGCGATGTTGAGGATGTTCATACGGAAGCGATTGAAAAGGCTGCAAAAGAAGATGGTATGGTGACGTTGCTTCAGGCTGGCGTGTTGGCGGCTCTTCGTGGCGAAACAACACTAGAAGAAGTTAACAGAGTAATATAATTGACTTTATAGCCATAAACTGATAAAATATCAGTTTATGAGCGAAATTCCGGAACACTCTTATTACGATAGTGAACCTTCAGAGTCTGAGAAAGACTCTGTCTGTGAAATTTTCGATACTGTTATCAATTTCCTTGAATGTATATATGAAGATGTCCCTAAAGACTCATCTATGTTTAAGGACTTGGTTGAGAAATATGAGCCTGTAATTGATATGCTTAAGCAGGCTAGGGATGCGTACAACCAGTCTCCTGAATATTTGGAGATCCGCTACGATTTTGACGAAGTGAGTTCTCGGTTAAGAGAGGAATTTAATAAGGAATATAAAACCTCGCTCGATGCTTTCATATCGTCGTTAGATAAAATTTTTCCCGCTAAAATAGCGGAAGTTAATGTTCCGAAGTATTGCAATCTTAAAGGATATAAAATTCCTACAGTAAAGAAATTTCAGAAGAATAACAATCTCAGACGAGATGATGCCGATTATGAATATATACAACTCACATTAGAGACTAAGAGATCTGTGATTGATGGGATTTATAGAAAAGACAGCACTTCTTCGTCTGTAGAATTTGGATTAAGCCGACCCGAATACGATCCAGTTCGCGAAAAGACACATCACTTGGTTGAGCTATTGACAAATTTTTCAATACTTAAAGCTGATGAGCTTGAGGCGATGTCTGGGAATGAAAGTGGTGCGCGTATGGAGCGCATTGAAGCCTTCTTTAATCATAAAAGAGACCTGAAGTGGGCTAAAACCATACTCGACTGTGTAGACAGGATGAGGGATCTGGACGAGGAGCTGTTGGCTCGTGAATATACGGAAATTGTATTTGAGGAAAATCGTCCGAATGCGCAGACTCTTGCCAAATCCGTGATGGAAGAAAAAATGAAGTCAATTCTAGAAGGCGAGCTAAAGGTTCTTTCTGAAAAATTCAGAACGTATGAAGCGGCGGGTGAAATTGCGAGTAGGTCTTTGAAAAAAGTCGCTAAGAGAAAAAGGTCAAATAAACCGAAGCCAACAATCGAAAATGGCGATTCTCAGCTGGTGGAAATTGGATTGAAGGCGGGAGATACTGTGGCGCTTGACGGCGAGACGTTTCCGTGGCTTAAAGAAGATTCTATTGTGAATGTACTGCATATTGAGCGTGCTGGTGACGGTACTGTGGTCGCAGTAGTTGACGCGCGCACTGAAGAGGCTAAAAAGGTCGAGCATAAAATGACTGGATACGAAAACGACGAGAAGAAGCGGGATGTTCTGCCCATTATTAAGGACAAATTAACTATGGCTGCTAAATGTGTAGCAACTTCAGAAGATAAGTCTGTCGGTTTGCCAATTGGCTTAAATAACAGATTAAAAGAGCTTTATCCGTTTATAATTTACGCCTGGAAAGATCAAACACATAACGCCAAGAGAGTTTATGTGTCAAAAGTCAGCATTGAAGATATGCCCGATGAAAGTGAGGCTAAAAAATCTCTTCAGGAAGCTGGGGTGACTGAAATAGTGCTATTTTTAGGAGCTTGTGACAAGCAAAACCAGGAGTCGTTAGTAGCTCTATTCATAGATGGCGACTCTCGTGATGCAGCTAAGTACGGTGCCGGTGCTTAGGCTTATCTAATGACATTTGCGACGGCTTCAACAACACCCTCATCAAATGCGGTTGGGACGACTTTATCGACGGTTGGATTTTCGACCAGGTTAGCCAATGCTTCGGCGGCCGCCAATTTGTGCTGATCGGTGATTTTCTTAACTCCGTGATCTAATGCGCCGCGGAAAATTCCAGGGAAGGCCAGAGAATTGTTGACCTGGTTTGGAAAGTCGCTACGACCCGTGCCGATGATTGCGACGCCGGCTTCTTTAGCGACATCTGGCATAATTTCTGGAACCGGATTTGCTAGTGCGAATACGATTGGATCTTTCGCCATTTTTTGGACTAATTCTGGAGTAAGAAGCCCTGCGCGTGATACGCCAATGAACACGTCTGCGTCGGTGATGGCGTCTTCAATTGAGCCAGATTGCGATGCGTCGACATATTCTAGTAGCGCGGTTTTTTCAGCGTTCAAATCTGTGCGTGATTTTCCGACAATTCCTCGGCTATCCACCGCTACGATGTTTTTTGCTCCGTAAAGATTTAATAATTTGATGATTGCCGTGCCAGCTGCGCCTGCGCCGATGACCACGAATTTGCAATCTGCCAGGTTTCGTCCTGTCAATTTAGCGGCGTTAATTAAGCCCGCTAATACAACGACAGCCGTGCCGTGTTGATCGTCGTGAAAGACTGGAATATCTAATTCTGCCTTCAATCGCTCTTCAATTTCAAAGCATTTTGGTGCGGCTATATCTTCGAGGTTGATGGCACCGAAGCTTGGCGCGATGGCTTTAACTGTGGCAATAATTTCTTCTGGCTCGTGAACGTCTAGCACAATTGGCACTGCGTCGACATCGGCAAAATGCTTAAATAGTAAAGCTTTTCCTTCCATGACTGGCATGGCGGCTTTTGGTCCCAAATTACCTAAGCCCAAAATTGCCGATCCGTCTGAGATTACGGCGACTAAATTGTTTGTCCAAGTGTACTTTGGTAAATCGGCTGGATTTTCGGCAATTGCTTGGCTGACTGCGCCGACGCCAGGGCTGTAATAGGCGCTAAGTTTGTCGCGATTAAGCTCCTCTTTATCTCTGAGGCTAGTCGTAATTTTACCTTTGTATTTTTCGTGTAGTTCGAGTGCTAATTTATTGTAATCCATAACTATATTATACTCCAATTTTATTTAATTGATATTTCTTCAGATTTGTGTTATTATCTTATGTAATTGTACGAGAGTTAAATATTCGAGCCTTGTTTGACGTGGAGCCGCAGAAGTACAACTGCGTGGCCAGTCGGAGAGAGTTCGGAAGATAGGAAAAAAATTATGAGTTTTGAGTTAATCAACAAAATCAACCAAGCACAAAAAAAGCAAGCAGTTGTCGATGCTCGCAGCGGTGACACGGTTCGTGTTTACCAGAAAATTAAGGAAGGCAACAAAGAGCGTATTCAGATGTTCGAGGGTGTTGTTATCCGCACCGACAATAAAAAATCACACACATCACGCATTACGGTTCGAAAGATCGCTTCAGGCGTTGGCGTTGAAAAGTCATTTTTGATGCACAGTCCACTGATTGAGAAGATTGAGATTGTTCGTCGTGCTAAGGTTCGTCGCAAGTTCTTAAGCTTCCTTCGCCAGCGTAGCGGTAAGTCAGCTCGCTTGACGGCTAAGAATTTCGATCGTGCTGCTGTTAATGACATTCATGACGCTAAGGCAGAAGCGGAAGCTGAACGCTTGAAGGAAGAGGCTGCTCAGGCTGCTGCTGCAAAACAAGCTGAAAAAGATGCTGCTCAGGCTGAACTTGACGCTAAGGCTGCTAAAGTTGCAGCTCGCCATAAAGACGCGTAATTGTCAATTGACTAATCGTTAAAACCGTCTCTTAATCTGAGGCGGTTTTCTCATGTTATAATCTCAATATGGCAATATTCCATTATATATCCGTCCTTGTTCCGACGACTTTAGCTGTGGCGACGCCTTACGTTTTGAGAAGAAACGACTTTAACGGTGAGAAAAAATATCGCTGGCTACTTTACTCGGCATGTTTACTGTTTTTCATATCTTGGTATTTGCCGTCGCCGTTAATTGACGGACAGGACACTAGTTTTACGACGCACTTTGTGGGCGGTGGGCTATTTACGGGGCTATTCTGGGCATATTTGGTTTCGTCGATGAAATGGCGAGCGCATTGGCTGGTGATGGCGTTTTCAGTCTTCGCTTTAGTTTCGGCGTTGGGTTGTATTAACGAATTGGCGGAATTATTTATGGTCAAGGCAGGTTTGGCGAGCATAAAATTGGACGACACGAACTGGGATATTTTGGCGAATACATTAGGCGCGGCAACAATTTGGATTGGCTGGATTATTGCGGATTTTATGACGAAAAAGGGAAGATTGTCGGGTGATTCTGGGGATTGATGAAGTCGGGCGCGGCGCATGGGCTGGACCGTTGGTGATTGGCACGGTGGTTTTGGGTGGCGCTGAAATTGAGGGACTTGATGATAGTAAAAAATTGACCAAAAAGCGGCGTGAATTGCTCGATAAGGAAATTCGTGAGCAAGCGTCGGCTTGGGCGTTGGGCTGGGTTTCTGCTGAGGAGCTGGATGAAATAGGAATGAGCGAGTCACTTAAGCTGGCAACGCGGCGCGCAGTCAAAGAAATCCAAGCGAAATGTCAGAAAAATGGCTCGACGTTTGATGAGATTATTATCGATGGGACGGTCAATTTTTTGGCAGGTACACCGTTAGAAAAGTACGTAACAATTATAGCGAAAGCCGACGGTCTGATTCCGAGCGTTTCGGCGGCGTCGATTATTGCTAAGGTGGCTCGCGATAAATTTATGGCGGAGCAGGATAATATTTATCCGGGATATGATTTTTCTTCACACGTTGGTTATGGTGTGGCGAAGCACCGAGCGGCTATTGATAATCTGGGCGTAACTCCGCTGCATCGGCTGAGTTTTGCGCCGTTGGCTAAATATGCTAATACTGGGGCGAATTCGCAAAATGTGTCTGACGATGGAAAATCTAAAAACCAGCAAAAAGATACGACGCGTCAAATTGGCGATAAGGGTGAGCAAGCGGCGGCGGATTGGTTGGTGGCTGATGGTCATGAGATTATAGAGCGGAATTGGCGGACGCGGTATTGTGAAATTGATATTGTTAGTAAAAAAGACAAAGTTTTATATTTTACAGAGGTCAAATATCGGAAAAATGACAATTTTGGCGATGGCTTGGCGGCAATTACAAATAAAAAACAGCAACAAATGCGTTTTTCTGCAGAGATGTTCATTGCCAAAAATACGCAGTATGAAAGCTGTGATATGCAAATGCTGGCAATTTCTGTTGATGGAAATCCGCCTGTAGTCGAAGAGTGTGCAGCACTAGATTAGGGTATAAAAAATAGCCCCGAATGAGGACTCTTTAACGTTAAGTGTATTAATTATAGGGAATGTACGACAAGGCAGTCGTGGTGAAGAGTGAGTTGCTTCATCGTACATTTCACGGTCGGGGTCGATTAAGATTCATTTCACGGGATCAAGTAACTTCTGGCGATAGCAGAGTTGCTCCTCCAACAGGTAAAGAGGGGTATCTCTACTAAATCTTTCAACTCACACAGGAGGTTATAGTACTGCCTACGGTACTGCCTGCTGATTCTGTGGACAGTTGAAGATTCTTCCTCTGTAGGTCCGAGGAGATTAATCATGCGATTAATCTCCTCTTTCGCCTTCAGAATATTCTCCTCCGTCAAGCTCGTATAGGAGAGCTTGAGTAGCAACGCTTTTAGATCGAGCGCGCATTTATAGAGGTCTTCTTTCTTGACTAGGTCGTCAATCCACTGAGAGTATTCATCCAGAGCAGGAATCTTGATCTTGATGGTTTCTATGCATGAGGAGATTATCTCTGTGTTTTTGGCGTACTCCTCTTGCGGGGTTTGTATCGCGAGCTTCATCATCACTTCTTCCTTCTCATCCCCACTCGGCTGTGGTGAAGCACTTTTCTTCAGTGCAGAATGAGATCTTATCTCTTTTAATGGTTTTTAAAAAAGAAATAAAAACTCATCCCGCAACAACTGCCTTGTCAAAGTGCGCTTTCGGACAATCAACTTGTCAACAAAAGCTGTATCCATTTATATCACTAATAGGATAAAATGTCAAGAGATTTTGTCAAAAATGTGGCATAATATATCACAGTGTTGTTTGCAAAGCAGAGAGTACGTCCGCCTTATCTCGTTCAATCAACTCAACGCGTGCCGATATTTCGGTAATTCCCAGCCTAATCGTCCTGGCTAGGGCTGGAATATTTTCCATCGGTTCAAAGAATTGTTGGAAATCGTTAAGTTCGTTGGTTGTCAGTAGGGCTGTGGCGGCATAGCGAATGAAATCGTCGTAACTTTTATCATCACCAAACGTATCTTCGACCCACGCCCAGTTTTCTTTCAGCCAATTCCAAGCAATTTGGCGGCTTTCTCTGGTGCGAATCAAATACACAAACCAACGGCTGGCGTCTTGCGGGCGGATAATATTGGAATCTTTAATGTTGGCAAGAATTTTTTCTGCTGTTTTGGGGTTTTTAGTGGAAGTTAGTCCAATTGCAATATCATTCTGCAGGTCATTTGACGGCGTGTTCTTATATGCAGTAAAGAGATTTTCAATCATCTCTGGCGTCTCGAAATGTCTCACGTTTGCGCTGATAATTAAAGCTCGAGTTTCTGTCGGTAAGTCTTCCAATTTATTATTGTCAAAACGCGTTTTTGCCTCGTTCAAAACTTCTTCATCTTCACTATACATCATCAAGCTCAAAGCCGTGGTGCGTCGTTCGCGGTCGTCATCCGATTCGCCAGCTTTTTCATCCCAATCTAATTCCTTAAATGTGGTATGCGCAAATTCTCCAGAAATTTTCTTTAATGAATCTCTGGCGGCGTCATTATCGTCTACGAACTTTCGCAGTTCCGTCAAGGCGCCAGCCGCCATACCGAAGACTTTTTCGTTGGTTTCGGTTTTTAGCGACAATGCCAATGGAAGTAGTGACGCCGAGTTTTCAAATCCAGCGCGGGCGAGTATTGTCACGTCCTGTAAGATACAAATCTTATCCAGGGTTGGCAACTCTGTAATGTTCTTCAATAAATATTCGCGAGAGGATTCGTCATATTTGGTGACGAAGTGGGCGCTTAAGCCACAGTTTAATTGTAATGGCTTTTCAATGGAAACGGTGGTTTCTTTTTGATTCAAGATTTTTACATCAAGTGGCTGGTTTGCGAATAATGGAATCGGCCATAATGCGTCAGATGGTTGGTGCTTGCCGATGAAGAATCGTTCCTGACTTAAAATCGCGGTGTCGTGACTGTTTGAAACTGATACGACAGGAAGGCCAGGTTGGGAAATCCAAGTATTCATTAGATTGACAATTGGCTGACCGCTTGCTGATTCCAATTCTTGCCATAGGTTATTTCCGACAGTGTTTTTATACGCGAATTTTTCAAAATATGATTTAAGTCCAGCGCGAAATGCCTCTTCGCCAATAAGCTTCCTGACCATAACAAGCAGTCGTCCGCCCTTAGCATAAACAATCGCCGGGTCAAATAATGTGCTGATTTCGTCTGGATGATTGACGTCGGCTTGAACGGATTGAACGCCATCTAAGCTGTCTCTTCTAAGTGCGGCTGTTACTTCATTCGTGGCAAAATCTTCCCACATGCGCCATTCGGGGTGTAATGCATCAATCGCCACGTACTCCATCATATTGGCAAAGCTTTCATTGAGCCATAAATCATTCCACCACTGCATGGTAACCAAATTGCCGAACCATTGATGGCTGAGCTCGTGCGCGATAACCGTAGCAATGAAGCGCCTGGATGATTCTGGGGTTAATTCTGGGTCCGCAAGCAAACAGCTTTCGCGGTAAGTAATTAATCCCCAGTTTTCCATGGCACCAGAGGAGAAGTCGGGAAGAGCGACGTGGTCAGATTTTGGCAATGGATATTTGACGCCGAAATATTCATCATAAAAATCAATTGAACGAGTGGCGATATCTAACGCAAAATCTAATGTATTTTCATTCTGAGCTGGCGTTGCCCAGACGTTGACTTCGACGCCAGATTTAGTGCGGGCAGTTTTTTTGTGCAATTCACCGATGACGAAGGCTAGAAGATAGCTACTCATCTGCGGTGTTTTCTCAAATGTCGTCGTGAGAGAATCGTCATTTTCTCCTTCGCTTTTTATGGGCATATTTCCCAAAACTGTTATCCCTGGGCGAGTTATTAGTGTCAAATCGTATTCAGCTTTGGCGGCTGGTTCGTCAATGCAAGGGAAAACTTCGCGGGCGTGATGTGATTCAAATTGAGTAGCGAAAAGTTGTTTTTTAATGCCGTTGTGAGTGAAGTAGCAAGGATACAAGCCGTGCATTGCGTCGGTAATATTTCCGGAAAAAATGATGTGAATTGTGTGATTTCCGTTTTTAAGGTTCGGCTGAGATAATCTCAATTCGTCAAACTCGCCGAATGAAATGTTGGCGGGCTGATCGTCGATTGTGGCTGATTGAATTGTTAAACCTTTGGAATGTAGCGAAATTGATTCGCTGGTGGAATCGCCAAAAATGATAACTGTGCCGGAAAATTCTTTTTCCTCGGCGCGTGTTAAATTGAGAGTTAGGTTGTAATGATTTGGTGTGAATGTGTCGAGTAGGCGTGGAACTTTAGTCATAGTTTAATTATAATACAGTCATGAGGGTGAATAAAATACGACGTCGGCAAGTGGTGATTGCACTGGTAATTTTGGTGGCTGGTGTGGCAGTTTGGGCTTCGCGAATTTCACAACCCGATCCTCAGACAATTCAAACTTCAACGCAACGAGAATTATTTGGCAATTCGAACGCCAAATCGGAATTGGAAAAGATAGAAGTCAAAGGACGTGCGCCAAAGACTGGTTATTCCAGAAAGCAATTCGGCAACGGCTGGGGTAAAATTAACGGCTGCTCTGTGCGGGAAGTGATTCTGGCGCGAGACTTGACGGATGAGAAAATTGATGAAAAATGTCGAGTTTTGTCGGGTGTGCTGAATGATCCGTACACTGGTCAAACAATCCAATTTCAGCGCGGCGAAAAAACCAGTTCTAAGGTCCAGATTGATCATGTCGTGGCTTTGAGCGATGCTTGGCAAAAGGGTGCACAACAAATTTCTCCAGAAGAACGAGAGAAGTTAGCGAACGATCCGTTAAATCTGTTGGCGGTTGACGGTCCAGCAAATCAAGCCAAAGGTGACGGCGACGCGGCGACTTGGCTGCCGAGTAATAAACCTTTTAGGTGCCAATATATTGCGCGACAAGTGGCCGTGAAACGAAAATATCACTTGTGGGTAACGGAAGCTGAAAAAAGCGCGATGTCGGGAATTTTGGAAAAATGTACTGAAGTAAATTGACAAAATGAAAAATTTTTAATACAATGAGAAAGTACTAATCCGGCCGGCAGGTCGGAGTTTTTCGTTTATGGAAGTTTGAGACGGAAAAAGATATAATTAATAAGAAGGAGAATGTAATGGAAGATTTGAATATCAAGCAGTTGACGTTGGCAGTGCGTACGATTGCTGAGGAAAAAAACTTGCCAGAAGAAACAGTTTTGAGCGTGATTGAACAGGCGATTGCGGCGGCTTGGCGTCGTGATAACGGCACGCGTGACCAATTGGTTCGCGCAAGCTTGAATATCAATAACGGTACGGCTGTCGTGTCGGTTGTTAAAACTGTTGTTGAAGAAGTTGAGAATGATGCCAATCAAATCGATCTAGAGGAAGCTAAGGAAATAGATCCTGCGGCTGAACTTGGTAGTGAAGTTGTGATGGAAACTCATAACGTGACGACTTTTGGTCGAGTTGCAGCTCAGACTGCTAAGCAAGTGATTCTGCAGCGTTTGCGCGAAGCTGAGCGTGAAGTTGTTTTGGCGGAATTTGAGGATAAAATCGGTACGGTTGTTATCGGTACAGTTCAGCGAGTTGAGCCGCGCGTTGTGCGAATTGAGCTTGGCAAGGCTATTGGAATTATGCCTCAGAGCGAGCAAATTCCTGGTGAATATTATGGCGTTGGTCGTCGAATTAAGGTTTATATTAAGGATATTGAGCGCGAAGGTCGCGGTCCGCAATTGATTCTTAGCCGCGGTAACGAAGAGTTTGTGCGATTCTTGTTCAATCAAGAAGTCCCAGAGATGGAAACTGGTGCAGTTGAGATTAAGGCGATTGCTCGCGAAGCTGGTCGCCGAACCAAATTGGCGGTTTCTTCGGCGCTACCTGGCGTTGATCCAGTTGGTACGTTTGTTGGTGGTCACGGCGCCCGCGTTCAGGCTGTGATGAATGAAATTGGCGAGCAGGAAAAAATTGACATTATTCCATACGAGGAAGATGCGGCTGGATTTATTGCTAATGCGATGAGCCCGGCAGAGGTTTTGAGTGTGACTGTCAATGAAGATGAGAAGCATGCGACGGTTTATGTTAGCGAAGATCAGCAATCAATAGCAATCGGTCGCGCTGGACAGAACGTTCGCTTGGCAAGTCGATTGACCGGCTATGAATTAGATATCGAAGCAAAAGCTCCTGTTAAGGCAGAGCCAAAACCTCGAAAGAATATTGAGGATAGCTTGATGAGCGTAGTTGAGGAGGTGGCGGAATAAGCTGCCTTCTGCGAATCGCCGAAAACGAAAGGAGGGCGATATGTCAGAAGATTTTTCTGAATTAGAACCTCGGCTGACGGAAACGGCTCGAGCCAGTTTGGGGCGAGCTGGTTTTCTGGCGCATAATGAGGGAAGTGAATATGTTGGCACGGAGCATATTTTGCTTGGTGTGTTGGCGCAAAATTCGTCGCTAGGCGCGAAGATTTTGGCTGAAAACGGCGTAACTTTGGATCGGGCGGAAATGGCGTTGAACCTGACCGCAAAGCCGCTGGTGATTACGATCGTAAGTAAGGGTTTGAGCGCTGAAGTTGTTGAATTGATAAGAATTGCTTGGCAATTAGCGGTTGAATTTGGGCAGGAAAAAATTGGCACGGAACACATCGTTTATGGAATGCTGCAGCAGCACGAGGCGCGAGCGACTAGATTGCTGCGGGATATGAACGTTGACATTGATAATCTGCGTGGAAGTTTGGAAGATGTGTTTGATAAACAGCAGTTTGAATCTCTGCAGAGCGAGCGCAGTACGGCGAGTAAAAATTCTGGCGATTTGCGAGTTTTGGATAAATTTGGTGTCGATTTGACGCGGCGTGCTAGCGAAGGATTTTTGGATCCGGTGATTGGTCGAGCGTCGGAAATCCAGCGAATGATCACGATTTTGGGTCGGCGGAGTAAGAATAATCCAGCGCTGATTGGCGAACCTGGCGTCGGTAAAACTGCGGTCGTTGAGGGCTTGGCGCAGAGGATTGCTGATAATAAAGTTCCCGAATTTTTGAAAGGCAAGCGACTTTTTCAACTGGATTTGACGGCAATGATTGCTGGGACGAAATATCGCGGGCAATTTGAGGAGCGATTACAAAAAGTTCTGGCGGTCGCCAAAAAACATCAAGAAGTTATTTTGTTTATTGACGAGTTACATCTGTTGGTTGGCGCTGGTTCGGCTGAAGGCTCGATGGATGCGGCGAATGTATTGAAGCCAGCGTTGTCGCGAGGCGAAGTGCGACTAATCGGCGCGACGACGTTTGATGAATATCGAAAACATATCGAAAAAGATGCTGCATTGTCACGGCGCTTCCAGTCGGTAACGGTCAATGAGCCGTCGCCAGAAGAGGCGGTGGAAATGATGCGAGGATTGAGGGGAAAATTAGCTAAGCATCATCAAGTTCAAATTCCTGACGAAATGCTGACTGAGGCGGTGGATTTGAGTCGGCGTTACGTGACGGAGCGATTTTTGCCAGATAAAGCGATCGACGTGATTGACGAGGCGGCGAGTTTATTGAAGTCTAGTTCGCCAATAAAATTGTCGCGTAAGGATAAGTTGGCTCGCCAAATTAAGCGATTGGCTGGAAAAATTGACGCCGCGGTCGAAGCTGAGGATTATGAAAAGGCCGCAGAATTTAAGATGCAAATGCGACAATTGGAATTGCAAGCCGAAGCGCTGAAAGATGAAGCCAGTGATGAGCCAGTATTGACCGATGAATATTTGCGTCGGGCGGTTTCGGCGATGACGAATATTCCGATTGACAGATTATCGTTGAATCAGATGAAAGATTTGATTCGCCTGGAGAAGCGACTGAGTCAAAGTGTTCTTGGTCAGAATGAAGCGATTGAGCAACTGGCACGCGCGATTCGCCGCAATAAAGCTGGGCTAAGTCGTCAGAGTGGGCCGCTTGGGTCGTTTATATTTCTGGGTCCGACTGGAGTAGGTAAGACGGAATTGGCACGAGTTCTGGCGCGGGAAGTTTTTGGCGGCGATGATAGCTTGATTAAAATTGACATGAGCGAGTTTTCCGAGCGTCACACGGCTAGTCGTCTTGTCGGTGCGCCGGCTGGTTATGTTGGCTATGAGGATGACGGGAAATTAACGGATAAAGTTCGTCGCCGACCGTATAGCGTGGTGTTGTTTGATGAAATTGAAAAGGCGCACCCTGACGTTCTGAACTTGCTTTTGCAGATTTTGGAGGACGGCAAGTTGAGCGATTCTCACGGGCGAACGGTGAGTTTTCGCCAGACGATTATTATCTTGACGAGCAACGTCGGCGCCGAGCAAATGATTCAGGATTCGGAGCTGGGATTTGGCGCGTCTGGTCAGAAAAAGTCGGCTAGCGAAACTCGTCACGAGAAAAATTCGCGTGCTGCTCTGCGTGAGCTTGAGGAATTTTTGCGTCCAGAATTGATTGGAAGATTTGATAACGTGATTACATTTAAGCCGCTGTCTCGTTCGGTCGTGCGAAAGATTTTTGACAATCTCACATCTGATTTAGTCAAGGCTGTTGGTCGACATGGAATGACGCTTGATATTACTTCTTCGGCGAAGCGTTGGTTGATTGATCGAGGATTTGACGAGCAACGCGGCGTGCGAGTCTTAAGACGAACAATTCAGTCGGAGCTGGCGGATCCATTGAGCGATGTTTTATTGTCCAATAAAGCAAAACCTGGTGACACGCTGGAGGCTAAAATTGATAATGATAAGGTGGTGATTAATGTCAATCGTGCGTAAAATATTCAGCGTTCTCACGCCGATAATTGTACTTTCTGCTGCGGTTTTTGTGATGATGAATCGTCAGCAAATTATTGACGAGATTACGCTGTGGCAATATAAGCCGAGTGCGGAAATTGTCGCTATTGCTGATCGCGTAAAGATGTCGGATGTTGGCAGGAAAATGTTCTATGTTTCTAATCCGCAGATTAAATCGGCGAACGAATTTAACGAAGATTGCCGTCGCGTAGAAAAAGGAAACGCGATTTTGGGTTGCTACAATCCGTCGTCTAGGGATATTTATATTTATAACGTGACCAATTCTGAGCTTGACGGCGTGAAAGAAGTGACGGCGGCGCATGAGATGTTGCACGCTGCTTGGGAAAGGCTGGGTACGTCGGAAAAATCTCATTTGAGCGAGCTTTTGGAGCAGGCTTATAATAATGTGAAAAATAAGAAATTGTCTGAGCGGATGGAATATTATAATCGCGCACAACCTGGAACGAGGGCTAACGAGCTGCACTCAATTTTAGGGACGGAATTTGCCAATTTGGGCGACGAGCTGGAAGAATATTATCGACGGTATTTTACGGATAGATCCGAAGTCGTGAAATTGCACGCGCAATATCAAGAAAAATTTGAATCCAGGGAAAATGAAGCGCAGAAGTTGAGTGAGTCGTTGAAGGTCCGGAAGGAAAAGTTGAACAGAGAATTATCGCAATATTCAACTGATTTGGCGGATTATAATGGTCGCGTGGCGGACTTTAATCGGCGAGCGGGCATTAGCGGCGGATTCTTGTCGCAGAGTGATTTTTATAGCCAACGCCAAGCCTTGAAGGCGGAGCTTTCGGAGTTGAACGAAAGGCGTGCCAATTTGAATTCTGAGATCAATTCTTACAATTCTGACGTTTTGCGGCTCAGAGAATTAGGTGTGCAGATTGATGAATTGAATAAAAGTTTAGATAGTTTGGAGGGGGCGAAATAATGGCGAAATCTCGAAGTCAATTTGTTTGTCAGCAGTGCGGAGCTAGTTTTTCAAAGTGGGCTGGCAGGTGTGAAAATTGCGGAGAATGGAATTCGCTAGTCGAGCAGGTCGTTTCTTCTGGCGGGTCATCTGTTGTCGATAAATCGGCTGGGCGCGGCAAAGCCTTGAAAACGTCCAGCATTCGTGAAGCTGCTTCTGAGTCTGGTCTAGAAAGATTAAGCACTGGAATTGACGATTTGGACACTGTTTTGGGTGGTGGATTTTTGGTTGGCGGCGTGGTGCTGGTGGCAGGTCAGCCAGGAATCGGGAAAAGTACGCTTTTGGCGCAAGTTGCGGCACATATTGCCAAGACAAAATCTGTGTTATATGTAAGCGGCGAAGAGTCGGTTTCTCAAGTGAAGCTTCGTGCGAAGCGTTTGGGTGCGGCTGATTCGGAAAAAATGCAGCTGGCGTCCAGTAATAGCGCGGAAGATATTGCGGCGTCAATTCAGCAAGGCGGATATGATCTGGCAATTGTCGATTCGGTTCAGACAATTTCCCTCAGCGAGATTTCCTCGGCTCCAGGGTCGGTTAGTCAGATCACCAACTCGTCAAATGTAATTATTCGTGCCGCCAAAGCTTCGGGCACGGCGGTGATTTTGGTTGGTCACGTTACCAAAGAGGGCTCGATTGCTGGTCCGAAGATATTGGAGCATTTGGTGGATGTTGTACTGAATTTTGAGGGCGATCGATATGGTGGTTTTCGAGTCGTTCGGGCGCAGAAGAATCGATATGGTTCGACTAACGAAGCGGCAATTTTTGAGATGGATGAGCAGGGGCTAAGAATCGTGAAGAATCCGTCGGCGGAACTTCTGGCGGAGCGGCAGAATCTGGATGGGTCAATTGTGTTGGCGACCATGGAAGGCGCACGTCCGCTTTTGGTGGAAATTCAGGCGCTGGTCAATCCGACGAATTTTGGCTATCCTAAGCGCACGGCGAGCGGTTTTGATCTGAATCGATTGAATTTGTTGGTGGCAGTTTTGGAAAAGCGAACAAAGCTGAAATTAGCGAACAAAGATATTTATGTCAATGTGGTTGGCGGTCTGAAACTAAATGATCCAGCGGCTGATTTGGCGGTGGCGATGGCGATTGCTAGTGCTAGCGCTGGGCGAAGTCTGGACGAAGGCGCCGTGGTGTTTGGCGAAATTGGTTTGGGCGGTGAGATTCGCTCGGCGACGAATTGGCAAGCTCGAATTAAAGAGGCGAAGAAGCTAGGCTTCACTTATGCGATTGCGCCGAAAGTTCATAAAGATAAATTTATAAAAGGCGTCAGTGATATGCGACAGGCGCTGATTGACTATTTACAATAGAAAGGGAAAAAATGAAAGATTTTTACGGATTGATAATAATTACGATGCTACTTGGCTTGGCGGCTGAGGTTTATTTCTTGGCGAAACCGCGACGAAATTCGTCAGTGGGCGCGGCACCGATTTTGGTCGACACATCAGTACTCATGGACGGGCGAGTGACTGAGCTGGCGAAGACTGGATTTTTGCTGGGAAAAATTATTGTGCCAAGGAGTGTATTGACGGAATTGCAATTATTAGCCGACGGCGCAGACCATGACAAGCGGGAAAGGGCGCGATTCGGCATGGATGTCGTGAAGGAGCTTAAGGATATTTTGAAGTCTTCATTTGAGCTATATGACGACAATATTCGCGTCCCTGAAGGCGTGGATTCTCGCTTGTTGAAATTGGCGAAGGAGATGGACGCGGCAGTGCTGACGCTTGATTACAATTTGAATAAGGTTGCGCAAGTTGACGGCGTTAAGGTTTTGAATATCAATGAGCTAGCGAAAAGTTTGAGGATGAGTTATTTGCCTGGTGATGAGCTGGATTTGGAGCTGTCGCAGAAGGGGCAAGATTCTCATCAAGCAGTTGGCTATTTGAAAGATGGAACGATGGTGGTTGTTGAGAACGCCAAGCGTTACATTGGGCAAACGAAGAAAATTGAGATTATCCGAAGCTTGCAGACCGACGCTGGAAAAATGATGTTTGCGAAACTTGTGGTTGAACAGAAAAAACCTGTAAAGCAGAAAACTAGTGTTCCTAAAAAGCGTACAAATGGTCGCTCAAAAACATCAGCTCAACACGAGGCTGAGCTGATTAATTTGGTGAATAAACAATAGTTTATTTAGTTAACTTGTATGCTGCCAGTTGAAGTAGCGGTGTAATATGCAGAGTCTCTGACGGTTATAGAAACTGTGTGCGATCCTGCTGTATCAAGTTCTACTGTGGCGGTCTGCTTGCCGCTTGAAGTAATTTCTGAGCTCTTAATACTCTTTCCATCCACGGTAATTTCGATTGCCGATAAGCCCCAAGTTCCTGCTGTAACATCAACGCTTATCGTATATTTCTTACCGCTGTTGGTGTATGATATCGCTCCAATTTGCGGCTTAGTGTCGTCGCACTTGTGAACGTCATCTTCTGCGTTCGCGTCGTAGCCTGAAGGAACGGTGATTGACTCTTTCTTAGTCAAAGGATCGATAATCTTTGTTACTTCAATCTCTTCCTTTGCGCCATCCGGAGTACAGTTTGTTGCCTTTTTCTTAGAGACTTTATCGAAGGTGATTTTCTCTGTAGATTGACTTTGTCTCTTATTCCACCATGACGGGTAGAGTTCGCCGTTGACAGTCTGGATTCCGCTTGGTCGCTCATACCATTGACCTGACTTCCATTTGCCTTCCTTGGCGTAAACTTGGGTGTGAGCAAATTCCATAACGCTTCTAATTACTGGCATGCCGTAGTTGGAGGCTGACGTACCAATCACGCTGGTGTCGGAGTTTCCGAGCCACATTCCCATAACTAGGGCTGGGCTGTAGTTGATAATCCAGAGGTCTTTTGGCTGTGAACCCTTGTCGGATGTACCGGTTTTTGCGGAGGTTCGAACGCCACTGACGCCCATCCAGCCGTGAAGTCCAGGGGTTCGGTCGGACAAGATGTCGTTCACGATGTACGCTGATTGCGAATCGATAACTTGCTTGCCTTCATCTTTCCATTTTTTCAGAGTTTCACCTTGGCTGTTCTTCACTTCAATCACGCTTGAGACATCTTTTTGGACTCCCATTCGCGCCAATGTTGAGTAGGCGTTCACCAATTCTGTTTGCTTGGTTCCACATGCGCCGATTGCTGCACCGAGTCCGTAACCGCCGGCATTTTCTTCCTGGCGGCAATAGTTAGGGTCGCCCATCCTGCGAATTCCCTCGACGACGGGCTTAGCGGATCCGTCGCCAACGATGTAAGCGGCTTTGACGGCTGGAACGTTTCGAGATAGAGCTAGTGCTCTTCGAATATTGATGGCGCCCATAAACTTATTGTCCCAGTTCCTTAGGGTTGCGCCGTACAGTTTATCGATATTTTCATCAGCTAAGACTGTGCCACTACCGTATGCTTGCTTGCTGTCGTGTTTGTCGAGCAATTGGACAAAGACAAGTGACTTAATTGTAGAACCTGGCTGAATATAGGAAACTGCGGCGTTGTCCTGACCGAAGCCGGTGTAGTTAAAGTCGCGACTACCAACAAGCGCTACGATTTGTCCAGTCTGAACGTCTTCGACCGTTGCGGCGCCGTTACTAATTCGCACAGAATCTGGTCGACCTGTTGCAAAGAACGATTTCATTTCATTTTCAAGTTTCTCCTGAATTCGCCAGTCGAGGGTGGTTTTAATCGTCAATCCACCGCGTCCAACGACTGATTCGCCAAGCTCTTTACTCAACTGATTGCGAACCATCAATAGGAAGTGAGGAGCCTTAATATTCTCCAAGTGTTCAGTTTGTGGCTTAAGTGTGCTTAAAATGTCAATCTTTTTAGCTTTTTCAGCCTCATCCTTGGTGATAACGCCTTGCTCAGCCATGTAATCCAGAACTGTGTGTTGTCGGGCAATCAAAGCCTTATTTCCAGCGGTGTTGTATGGATTATAGTAAGTTGGATTCTGTGGAATACCAGCAATTAGCGCCGCTTCCGCCAGTGTCAGATCTTTGGCGTGCTTACCAAAGTATGTTTGAGCGGCAGATTCTGCGCCGTTGCGACGACCGCCGTATGGAGACTCATTCAGATATAATGACAGAATTTGGTCTTTACTGTACATACGTTCGACTTCGATTGCAAGGATGATTTCCTTGATCTTTCGAGGAATACCGCTAATTGATCGGTCGCCGGCCTCATCTGCGAAGAAAACTTGCTTGACTAGCTGCTGCGTCAGAGTTGACCCACCCTGAACTTGGCGCCGTGAAGCAGTTGAGAGCATTGCGCGCAACATACCGCTAATACTGATGCCGTGGTGATTGTAGAAGTTTCGGTCCTCAATTGCGACAGTGGCTTTTTTCAAATAGTCGCTAATCTGGTCAGATTCGACAACCAATTGATAATTGCCCGTACCTTTATCTTCCCAAAGCAAATTGTCGTTGCGGTCGTAATATTTAGTGACAGTCGTTTGAACGCGCTTAGCAAGCTCGCCAGGGCGAATTTTATCGAGGTCTTTACGGAAGTAAGCGAACATTCCGCCGATAAGTAGCAACATCAACAAAATACTGACGCCAAGAATTTTCAGAGCCATCAGTCCGCCGCGCTTGGAGAACCAATATTTCGCTAGTCGCTTCGGATGTAATCGATAAAAGAATCGCTTTACGGGATGTTTCGGCAAAGTCGCCAAATATTCCGCTCGTTCGCGCGCGTCCTTATCTTTTTTAGTCTTATGTTTCTGCGCCAAATTGGCATATAAGTTCATCCGTTTCGACGGAGATTTCTTATCGCTTGAGCCGTGTCCGGCGGTGCTTATCGTAGTCTTTTTCTTCACAATTCTATTATATCACGCATATGTTTCGCTTCAATTGTAAAATTGCTATACTAATATATAGAAAAGGAGTGATATGAAATTATCAGAAGAATTACAATGGCGTGGATTCTGGAATCAGACCACATTTACTGACGACAAACTTATCGATTCGGAGAATTTCACGCTCTATTTGGGGACGGATCCTTCGGCGGACAGCTTGCATGTTGGGCATTTGGCGGTTTATATGATGGTTCGACATTTTCTGGAGCGTGGACATAAAGTGTTTTTGCTGGTTGGCGGCGGTACGGGAATGATTGGCGATATGCGCGACACGGAAGAGCGAAACTTGCTTCCGTACGAGGAAATTGAGCATAATAAACAAGCCTTAAAATCCCAAGTTTCGCGAATCTTTGCTGGACGAGATTTTACTTTGGTTGATAACGCCGACTGGCTGGTTGATCTGGAATTGCTGCCGTTTCTTCGCGATATCGGTAAAAATTTCAATATGGCGGATTTGGTGAGCCGCGAATTTTTCAAGGCGCGCATTAATAATGGCAAGGGCTTGAGTTTTGCGGAATTCACTTACACTTTGCTTCAGGGTTATGATTTTTGGCATCTATTTAATCGATATGGCGTAAATCTGCAAATTGGTGGATCGGATCAATGGGGTAATTTATTATCTGGTGTAGATTTGATTCGTAAAAAAGAAAATACCGAAGTTTACGCAATGACTGCACCGCTTCTTATCAATAAGTCGACTGGTCGTAAATTCGGCAAATCTGAAGGCGGCGCGGTTTGGCTTGATGAAAATAAAACCAGCGTCTATAAATTCTATCAATTCTGGCTGAATGTCGATGACGAGAGTGCGATTGAATATATGAAGATATTTACGATGTTGGATCGCGATACGATTGAAGCTATTGCCGAAAATCACGCTGTTAATCCAGGTGCGCGTTCGGCGCAGAAGGTTTTGGCTCGCGAAGTTACTGACATTGTTCATGGTAGCGCGCGTCGCGAATCTGTTGAGCGCGTAACTGAAGTTTTGTTTGGCGGCGGTGATTTTAAGAAGTTATCGGACGATGATTTAGGTGCTTTGGCTGAAGAAATTCCTTGCGTTGATGCTGGAATTGACGTGATTGGAGCGTTGGTAGAATCCGGTGCAGTTGGCTCTAATGGCGAAGCAAAGCGATTGTTAAAATCTGGCGCCATTAGCCTAAACGGCGAAAAACTTGCCGAAAATAAAGTCGTCAATGACACGTCGCTACTGAAGAAGGGTAAAAACACGTTCGTATTAATTATGGGGGAGAACGAATAATGAAGAAAATTATCGGTTTTGATTTGGATGACACGCTAGCAATTACAAAGTCGCCAATTAGCGACCGCATGGCGGGGATTCTTAGTCGATTGCTTGAGAATTATGACGTTTGCGTGATTACGGGCGGCACGTTTCAACAGATAAAGAAGCAGGTGATTGATAGGCTGAACGTTACTCCAGAGTTGCTTCAGAAGTTCCACGCGATGCCGACTTGCGGTACTCGATATTATAGATTTGACGCCGCTGATGATGAATGGAAAATTCAGTATGCGAATGATTTGTCTGACGAGCAAAAAACTCAGATAACCGCGGCGTTGGAAGAAGTTGCGAAGGAAATGGGTATTTGGTGTGAGAATCCTGCGGGTGAAATAATTGAAGATCGGCATAGTCAAATTACTATGTCGGCTTTGGGTCAGCAAGCTACGCCTGAAGATAAATATGAGTGGGCTGAAAAATATAAGGATGTTCGTCCGATATATCGTGACAAGGTTGCGGAGAAGCTACCTGGGCTCGAGGTGCGAATTGGTGGTACGACCAGTACTGACATCACGCTTCCGGGAATTGATAAGGCTTATGGAATTGGCAGGTTGCTTGAATTGAACGGCTGGTCGAAAGAAGAAACGCTGTTCTTTGGTGACAAAATTGAAGAAGGCGGTAATGATTTTCCAGTGAAGCAAATGGGTGTAGATTCAATCGGCGTGAGAGGTTGGGAAGATACGGCCTACGCTCTGGAAGGCATCAACGCCGTTTCGTAGATGAAACTAACAACTCCTCTCGAGCAAATTAAAGGCGTCGGGCCGAAAACTGCTCAGGCTTTAGCAGCGGCCGGTCTTAAAACGATTTCTGACGCTTTGGATTTTTTGCCGCGAGCATATGACGATTATTCGACCGCGGTTAATATCGCAGATCTTCAGCCAGGAAAAGTTACTGTTAAGGCGCGCTGCGGGTCGGTTTCGACGCGTATTGTTCGGCGTGGACTTAGAATTACGACCGCGGTTTTGGTGGATAAATCGGGCAAGGTTAAGGCGGTTTGGTTTAACCAGCCGTACCGCGAAACGCAATTAAAATCTGATGCAGAATTTATTTTTTCTGGTCAATTTGGTATGCAATATAATCGCTATCAGATCAACAATCCGTCCGTCGAGCTAGCAAAAGAAGTTGCCAAAGCATCGATGGAAAACGTATCTGGAATTCAGCCGGTTTATAAATCGATCAAAAATATCCGCCCAAAAACCGTGCAAGATTTGATGAAAAATATTCGTCCGATTATGGATTTTTTGCCCGAGACTTTGCCGGAAAACATTATTCAGCGCCAAAAATTAGTCAGTCGTTCTGAGGCGGTTAAATTTCTTCACGCGCCAAAAACTCACGAAGAAATTTACCGCGGTCGTGAGCGTCTGGCGTTTGAAGAGTTGTTCGAGATGATATTGGCGGCACAATTTAATAAGCAAGAGCAGACCAGATTAACAGGCTGGAAAATTCCGTTTAACAAGTCGGTCGTGAAGAGTTTTGTCGACCAATTGCCGTTTCCTTTGACGAACGCTCAGCGCCGAGCTGCGTGGCAAATTCTGCAAGATTTGGAGTCTGATCATCCGATGAATCGGTTGTTGCAAGGAGATGTTGGCTCGGGAAAAACTGTCGTTGCGGGATTGGTGGCTGCGGAAGTAGCTAAGGCTGGTTTTCAAACGGCAATTATGGCGCCGACGGAGATTTTGGCGCAGCAACACGCGAAGACGCTTGACGAGTTATTGTCGCCATTTGGTGTGTCGGTTGCGCTTCTGACTGGTCATGTGAAAGGTGCGGAGCGCAGTCAATTATTGGACAATTTAGCTAGCGGTAACATTGACGTTGTGGTCGGTACGCACGCGCTAATTCAGGAAAAAGTTGCGTATCATAAATTAGGTTTCGCGGTGATTGACGAACAGCACCGATTTGGCGTGAAGCAACGACAAGCTTTGTTAGAAAAGTCTGATTTTATGCCGCATCTTTTAAGCATGACTGCCACACCAATTCCACGCAGCCTGGCGCTGACATTGTATGGAGAATTGGATATTTCTATTCTGGACGAGTTGCCCTCTGGTCGTCAGCCGATTCAGACTAAGATTTGGTCACCAGCATCAGCTCCGAAGCTTTATGAATCGATTGAAAATGAGCTAGCCAAAGGTCGCCAAGCTTACGTTATTTGTCCGTTGATTGACGATAATCCAGACAATGATAAAAAATCGGTGGAGGCGGAATATAATAAATTGTCCAAGACTATTTTTAGCCATCGTCGAGTTGGGTTGTTGCACGGAAAGCTTCCTGCTGAAGAAAAAGCTGAAGTGATGCAGAAATTTGCGGACGGCGAACTGGATATGCTAGTCAGCACGACTGTGGTTGAAGTTGGCGTGAATGTTCCGAATGCGACAGTGATGTTGATTGAGAATGCGGATAATTTTGGATTGAGCCAGTTGCATCAATTGCGCGGGCGAGTTGGGCGTGGGAAACATCAGAGTTTTTGCCATTTGATGATGAGCGGCCACGATAAGCCGAGTCAACGACTTCGAGAGATTGAGAAGTCGCAAGACGGATTTTATTTAGCGGAAGTTGATTTGAAATTGCGTGGACCTGGCGAGATTTACGGTAAAATGCAACATGGGGATTTGAACTTGAAAATTGCCTCGCTGGCGGATACGGCACTAATTGCTCGCGCTCAAGCCGAAGCTGAACGTTTTGTCAAAGAGGGGCAAGATTTGCTACAATATAATCATCTGGCGCACGCCGTCAGTCGCTATCAGCGATTAACTGTTTTAAATTAATATGTATGCAGGAACAACAATTAGGGATAGCTCTGGTCGATTTATTGGCGTCCACCAAAAAATAGATCGAGTCGCAAGGAAAAATATAAAACCAATTCTTCCTGATTGGTGTGATTTTCCTGACATTAAAAACATTCTTCATTTTGAGGGCAAGAATGGTCCTGATGGTGTCAAGCGAAAGAGTCCGGCTGTGGATGAGCCGTGGCATTTTATAAATCCGGACGATCCGAATGACACTGCACTTTTAGAGATGATTGAAGGACATATTGGCAATTTAGCCCGAGCGCTGCGAACAAATAATTCCGAGCGAGCAGCGTTTGAGGCGGCGTGGATGGCGCATGCGATTACCGACGGTTTGACTCCGGCTCATCATTTTCCTCTGGAACAAGCTATGGCGGAACTTCGCGGCGGTGAAGGGTTGGAGACGCGAACCTCAATTTTGAAGAAAAATCTCATGAAGGGCGATAACGGAATTGAACTGATTAAGAACAACTGGAAATTCTGGGGTGCCAAAGGTATGATGACAACGCACGTGGCGTTTGAGGCTGGCGTGGCTAGCGTGGTATCGTATCCGCGTTTTAAGGACGCAATTCCGAGTGACGATGAGATATCGCAAGTGAAAAATCACGGCTATCGTGAGTATTATTTGGACCAAGTTCACGCCGTAGCATCGATGAAAATGTATGACAATTTTATCAAGAGTGGCTGGACGACAGACCTTGCTTGGCAGACAAATCACGAGCTAATGCCGATTATTATAAAGTCGGTGATGTTGGGTTGGCTGGCGTCTATTTGGAAGCTCGAGGCGGAAAAAAGTGAGAGTTAGGATTATCTCTGGTGAATTTGGCGGACGATTCATAAAAACTCCGCCCGGCTCAACGACACATCCTATGGGCGAGCGAGTACGCTCAGCTATGTTCAATTCTTTATGTGAATCAATACGTGGCGCTCGGGTTTTGGATGCCTTTGCGGGGTCTGGTGCTGTTGGGCTAGAGGCGTTAAGTCGCGGCGCAGAGTCGGCGGTTTTCGTGGAGCGAGATCGAGTCGCTCAACGAGTAATTGCTGAAAACATAAGCATCTTGGGTGTTGAAGAAAAATCTATTGTAATAAAAACAACGATAGTAAATTGGCTGGAAAGCGCGAGTTCAACAGGGGAATTTGATATTATTTTTGCCGATCCGCCGTATCATAATCCACAGTTTTCCACAGTTTCCAAGTTAATGAGACTACTCAAACCGGGTGGAACTATGATATTATCACATCCAGGAATAGGTGAGGTGCCGGTTCAAGACAAAACTGTTGTGGTGGACAGTCGTAGTTATGGGGAGGCGCACCTCACCAAGTTCCTACGATTGAAATAAGTTTGATAGGCGTTCTGATAGACATCAGAGCGTTTTTAATAGAAAAAAGTAGGTAAATTATGAATGAATTTATTTTAGTAGCAATAAAATTATTGATCGGATTTTTTGCGCTGACGATAATAATTAACATCACGGGAAAAGGTAATCTGGCGCCATCTTCCGCTAGCGATCAAGTTCAGAATTACGTACTTGGTGGTATTATTGGTGGTGTTATTTACAATAATGATATTAAGATTTTGGACTATGTTGGTATTTTGTGCATATGGTGCGTGTTGGTGCTTACTCTGAAATGGATAAAGAAGCATAGCGTTAAGGCTAAGCAGCTGATTGATGGGAAGGCTTTGATAATTATAGATAATGGAAAGATAAATATCGAAAACTGCGAGAAGGTCAGCTTAAGTGCTCATGATGTCTCTTTCAAGCTTCGAACTCATAATGTTTACTCGACGAAAGACGTGAAAAGAGCTGTTGTTGAGCAAGACGGCGAGCTTATTATTTCGCACAAAGGTGAGGAAAATCCGAAATTCACGTTGATAACGGACGGTCAATTGCAAGCTGATATTTTGGAAGTAATCGGAAAAGACGAAAAGTGGTTACTTGGCGAGCTTAAAAAACGAGGCTTAGAGTCTTATGGAGATGTATTTTTAGGCGAGTATGTCGACGGTGATTTGATTCTGACTGCTTATAATTAAAGGTAAATTAACTGGACGAGACGAAAAACGTCGTTGTTTGATGGTGTTGTGAAGTTGACTCTACTACTATATCTGGTGGTGTCGTATAATAGTCTATAGACAAAGTAGAAAGAGGAGGAGCGTAGAAAAATGCTGTACGATGGTTATGTCAATTGTGGGGCAGATATTCTGAGTGAAGATATTTCTGACGAATCGGATAAATATAAATATTACGAGGAAATTGCAAATGATGAAGATTTGCAAAGAAGTGTCGGCGGCGAAGAGCTAGGGGGTGATACGATAGAATCTAGCCAAAACAGTGATGATTACTATCAAGACTTGAAAGCTCTCACCGAGGCTGCTAATGACAAGGAAATTAAAGAGAATATGGCTAGGTTGGCGACTGAATGCGCGGGTCTCTATCCCATAGAAGAGTGCAACACGAAAACGGGGACAGTATTCTAGCTGAATGTTTTCACTATTGGACGATAAGTAAAACTCCGCAATATCCTGGAACTGTCATTTGGAGATTTTCTGCTGTAATTAAATCGACAGAGTGAGTTGAGGTAATAATCTTGGCGTTTTCTGGAATGGAAAAGCTTTGTTCTGTGTCTGCGAAATTGATGAAAATGTAAGCGCGTTGATCAGCCAGCTCTCTTTTTAATCCAAGAATAAATCCGTTGCCAGTGTTTTGCACGATGCTCAAATCGCCATTTTTAAGAATTGGGAAGGTTTGGCGTAATTTTAGCAGCTTTCGGTGCATATTAAGCAGAGAATCGTTTGCGATTTTTTCGCTATCAACGTTAATCTTCGTGTGATTTTCATTAACAGGAAGCCAAGGTTTTGCGCTTGAAAAGCCTGCAAATTGCGAATCATTCCATTGCATTGGCGTGCGTTCTAAGTCTCGGCTATCAACAACAGAATTGGCGGGGCTAAAATTATCTTGAATGTCATCAGCGGTCAATTCTCCATTTATCATGCCAATTTCGTCGCCGTAATAAACTACGCTAATTCCTGGAGTGAGGAGATTTAAGAAGCTGAGGGCGCGGGCGCGTTCTTCGCCCAATCTGGAGGCGACTCGCGGCTGATCGTGATTTCCGATGCAGAAAAATGGCGTGGTTGAGCTTGCTGATTGTAGATAATTCTCAATTTTTTTCTCAATATTTTTAGCGTGCCATTCGTTGTCGCGATATTCCATAAAAAACGCCGAGGCTTTTGGGTGGACTGTCAGGATCTGGCTGTATTGATGATAAATATCGCCCAGCTTATCGTCAGGATAAAATTCAAACACCATTTGCTTGTCGTCATATTCATCGCAGACTGATGCCAATTCTTGCAAATATTCCTGAAAATGAGGTCCCATTTTACAGTGATCGTGGATAAACGCTCCGTAATCGTTTGGATTGCCATAAAAATCAGGATTTGGAGAATCGTCTTTAAGATCAGGGTCTTTGGAAATTCCCCAAATTGCATCGACGCGCATTCCATCAACCCCCACATCAAACCAAAATCGCACTATGTTTTTCATTTCAGCACGCACTGCGGGATTGTCCCAATTCAGGTCTGGCTGCGTTTTTAGGAACGAGTGTAAGTAAAATTGCCCAGTATGCTCGTCAAATTCCCACGAACTGCCGCCAGATAGACTTCGCCAATTGTTAGGCTCGCTATTATTTTTTCCATCACGCCAAACATAGTAATCACGCTTGGGGTTATCACGCGAAGATCTGGATTCTTGAAACCACGGATGTTGGTCTGAAGTGTGGCAGGGAACGAGGTCGATCATAACTTTAATATCGAGATCATGGGCTTTTTTAAGAAGCGCCTGAAAATCGTGCATTTTTCCGAAAGTCGGATCAATTGCTCGATAATTTGCGATATCATAGCCAAAGTCGGTCAGCGGCGACACGAAGAATGGGGAAATCCAAATCGAATCGATGCTCAGCCATGATAAATAATCCAGCTTCTCGGTAATGCCGTTCAAATCGCCAATTCCATCGCCATTCGTATCCAGAAAACTGCGTGGATAAATTTGATAAAGAGAGGCGACATCTTGCCAAGTTTTCATGATTTAAGTATAAGCGAGATGATAGGGAAAATCAAAACAAATAAATTACATGTGATGATAATGATGAGTCAATGCGTGGCCTTTGCCTCGGCGTAACAAATATAGATTGACGGGATATGATACAGCAAACGCGGCGAGCATACAAATTAGCCGGCTAACCCAATAAATCGGATGAGCTAAGTTTTTATCCATGGCGCCCGGAATGATTAGCATGATTATGTTGTCTACGACGGTCATTGACAGTATGGATAATGTATCGGCGGCGAAAACTAACTTTAAGGATTTTATGAGCGATAATTTGGCGCGTACTAATGGTATGATTGATGCGGTGTAGCCGGAGATGAAAGCTAAGACTGATGCTAGAATGACCGTAGCGTGTGGCACAAATCCAGTGTGCGTGCCGATAGTAACGCCAATCATCTCACCAATCATACACCCCGCCAAGCAGTGTAAACTTGCCGCTAGCGCCATGCGTTTGATTGAATTTTTTGTATTGCAATGATTATGAGATTCGTGATTCATTATTTTGTCCTTATGTTATTTAATTCATATAGATTGAGTAATTCTTCTATCGCTTTACTTTGTTGAGCTTTGTCATCGGATGCCATTTTATCGGCAATGTGTGTGCGGAGATGTCGCTCCAGAATAAGTTTATTAAGCGACGCTAATGACTTTTGTATTGCTAGACTTTGAGTTAAAACATCCATGCAATACGCGTCGTCGGTAATTTGTTTCTCGAGCCCGCGCATTTGTCCTAATATGATCTTTGTGCGATGCAGGGCTCGTTGTTTGATGTCTACTGTATTCATAAAACAATCATATACCCCCTGGGGGTATTATGTCAAATGTAATTAGCTATCTAAGGATTAACATACGAAAAAACCACCCGTTCGGATGGCTAAATATCTAATTGGTGCGGGTAAGGAGACTCTAACTCCTGGCCTCTTCCATGGCAAGGAAGCGCT
>CAUTMN010000005.1:0-31400 GCA_963539955.1 uncultured Candidatus Saccharibacteria bacterium
TCGCGAGATTCACTCGTGGTAGTCGATTTCAGCGTTGAAATCAACTCCGAGCAGAACCGCTTGAGCCCCATCCCCCTCATTCTCAAAGACGAGAGTGAGGGGTTTTCTCCTTTTTGTGATAAAATAACAGAGATGACATCGTTTTGGAATGATTTACCGCAGCCATTTTTTATATTGGCACCAATGGAAGCCGTCACCGACGTCGTGTTTCGTCATGTCGTGAAACAGGCTGGCGCGCCAGATATATTTTTCACCGAGTTCGCAAATGCCACCGGCTGGGTGCATGCTGGCGATAAGGCCATAGCTGGGCGACTAATTAAAACCGACGATGAGCAGCCACTGGTTGCGCAAATTTGGGGTGGCGAGCCAGGGGATATGGAAGCTTTCGCGAAGCACTGCGCGGAACTTGGTTTTAACGGAATTGATATCAATATGGGTTGTCCCGCCAAATCTGCCATTAAAAGCGGCGGTGCGGCTCTGATCCGCCGACCCGACATAGCGATAGCTGCAATTGACGCCGCCAAAAAATCTGGATTGCCCGTTAGCGTAAAAACTCGGCTGGGCTATACTTATGTAGACGAATGGCGCGAGTGGCTGACGATAATCCTCAAGCAAGACATCGTGAACTTGACAATTCATCTGCGCACGAAAAAAGAGATGAGTAAAGTTGCGGCGCATTATGAATTGATTGACGAGATTGTTAAACTGCGCGATGAAATTGCCCCACAAACGCTCCTGACCATCAACGGCGACATTCGCGATCGAGAGCATGGGCTGGAAATTGCCAGAAAACATCCTGGTGTGAATGGAATTATGATCGGGCGTGGCGTTTTCAGCGATCCGTTCTGCTTCCGTAAATCGAAAACTGACGCAGATAATCATAAGGAAGAACTGTTGGCGCTCCTTAATTATCACTTGGATTTGTTCGATTCTTATCAGCCGACTTTAGGTCGACCTTTTGAAACGCTAAAACGTTTTTTCAAGATTTATATTCGCGATTTTGACGGCGCAAAGGAGCTTCGGGAGAGATTGATGCACACCACGACGACCGACGAGGTGCGATCAATACTTGCACACAACGATCATCCACATTATACTTATTGACATGACAACAAAAAAACAAAAACTACAAAAACAACAGGCCATAGACACATGGATTGTCATAGCATTATGGGTAAGTGCTATCTGGTTCTCGTTCGCACGCGGATTCATTACTGGCATCGGCGGTTGGGTACTAGCACTACTTGCCCCGTGGGCGCTTATCGTTAGCTGTATCTGTCTTGCAATCATCTCCCGACAAATGAAAAAACGCCATGCATCAAAAGACCATCTCACCACAATAGTACATGTTTCCTTTATCGTCATGTCAATCTCATTATTTATCTGCGGCCTTGCAATGCCTGATTTTAGCGACATGGAGACCTTTTCAACATTATCCGTGTATACAAATAACGCTATTTCATTTAAAACATCAAAAACTATCGCCATTATCTCAGGGTTTGTAGTGGTTCTGTCTCTATTCGTGGCTGTTACTTTTGGTATCGCTGAAGATAAAGAATAGACGACGGAAGACGTCGCTATTTAGATTAGTATTAATTAGAGTCTTAGTACTATACGCAAATTGATTGAAAAAGTATAGATAATATTATATAATATAAATATGTTACCTTCAGAAATGCGTGCATGTGGCATATTACACCAGGATCAACCAAAGAGGAAACTGCGTACGGCAATAGAAAATACACCCAGCGGACAACTCCTCATAGCAAATAATACACCGCTGAGTAGCGTTACTCGCGGTCAAAGATTAACATTTACTCCCGTTGAAGATTATTATACAGGACGACGAGACGCAACAAGTGGCATCATGTTCGGAAATATGTCAACAAATGATATAGAAATACCTGTAGCAATTAAGCCTCATGACAATATCGCTTCTGCACTTTCAGAATTTTGTATTACACAACATCTTATTAGTGAAGGACATATTAAACCGTACCAACCACTAGGATTTTTATCAGGCAGAGATTCAATATATACACTATCCGCATTCGAAGGCGATGTTGTGAGCTGTGACACGATTACCGACAGCACAGATATTCCTAAAAAGATACAAAAGGTTCTACTTGTGGGAGCAGCGACACTCGCGAGGCTACATAAATCGGGAGTTGCACATGGCGACGCGCAAATTAAAAATACTGCATTCAGTGTAAAGACAGGGGAAGAGCGAGCAATAGACCTAACTTCCTCTTATTTTGATAAAAACGGTCGCGGCATCACTGATGACATGCATTCGTATATAGATACATTACCTGATTACATTAGTCCATCACTGGATAATAAGTATATCGAGAAATATTTTATTGATCCATACTTATCTCTAGTCGCTGGTGCACTATCAAAAAAGCAACAGAATAGTGTTCATCGCGTTACTAATAATCTATGAGTAAATCTGTATATACCTTTCAATCTTCACGCCCAGTTTAAGTCACAAAAAACAAAACCCCGACGATATTGGGCAGGGTCTTGTCCAATTATTTACGCGCTCAAACCTAGCGTTGTCGCTTACGCCTATGGAGATCGGCAACCTTCAATCGCACCATATGACGATCGATAAGCTGCTTGGCTTTCTCGCGCTCAACTTGATCGCCAGCTTCATCACGCGCCTTGATAGCACGCTCCAGAGCCTTCTGAGTTTCCGCCTCGATGATATCATCGCCGTGATCAGCTTCATCAACCAGAATCTGCACCGACGAATAGTCAATTTTTACCACGCCACCAGAGATTGCGAAATATTCCAACTGATTATCAGAATCTTCTTTATGTCGACGCACGGTAATCACGCCGTCCCGTGCAATCGTCACTAGCGGCTCATGGCTTGGGAAAACGGAAATTTCGCCGTCAGTAGTCGGAATTGACACCGAATAAACTTCTTCGTCAACCTTCGTACCAACAAGTGTGACTAATGACAATTTCATGGCTATTTAGCTTTCTTTTCAGAATGTTTTTTAGCCTCGGCAGATTCAGCTTCAGCGTCGCGAGCGACTTGATCAGCCAGCGTACCCTGGACCATATAGAACCAGTTTTCAGGTTTATCGTCGTATTTACCAGCCAAAATGTCGGAAGCGTCGCGAATAGTATCTTCCAATTTAACGTAAACACCTGGATTTCCAGTAAACTTCTCAGCCACATGGAACGGTTGCGCCAAGAATCGCTGAATACGACGAGCACGAGCAACAATCTGCTTCTGATCATCCGACAATTCTTCCATACCCAAAATAGCGATGATGTCCTGAAGCTCTTTATATTGCTGCAAAATTCGTTGAACCTCACGCGCCACGCGGTAATGCTCTTCGCCGACAATTTCTGGATCAAGCGAGTTTGAGCTGGAGTCCAAAACGTCAACGGCTGGATAAATACCAATTTCCGTCAATGCACGGTTCATCACAATTGTAGCGTCAAGGTGAGCAAAGGTTGTCGCAGGAGCTGGGTCGGTCAAGTCGTCAGCTGGCACATAGACGGCCTGAACAGAGGTAATCGAACCCTTCTTCGTTGAAGTAATTCGCTCTTGCAAAGCACCCATTTCTTGCTGAAGGTTTGGCTGATAACCAACCGCACTTGGCAGACGACCAAGTAATGCCGATACCTCAGCACCAGCCTGAGTGTAGCGATAAATATTGTCGATAAATAGCAAGACGTCTTTACCTTCGTCACGGAAAGCTTCAGCCATCGCCAGACCCGACAATGCCACGCGCAAACGTGCTCCAGGTGGCTCGTTCATTTGCCCGAAGACTAGCGAAGTCTTGTCCAAAACGCCAGCTTCTTCCATTTCATAGTAAAGGTCGTTACCTTCACGCGTTCGCTCACCAACACCAGCGAAAACAGAGTTTCCAGAATGGAACTTAGCGATATTATTAATCAACTCAGTGATAAGAACCGTCTTACCAACACCAGCGCCGGCAAATAGACCAGCCTTTCCACCCTTAGCAAGTGGCGCAATCAAGTCGACAACCTTAATGCCAGTTTCCAAAATCTCAGTCTTATTTGACTGTTCAGAAAGCGCTGGAGCAGGGCGGTGAATTGGTGCAGTCTTTCCCTTTGGTTGCGGCTTTTCGTCAATCGCCTCACCGACAACATTAAACATTCGTCCTTGAGTTTCCGCGCCGACTGGAACGGAAATTGGTGCGCCAGTCGCAACAACTTCTGCACCACGACTCAATCCATCTGTCGAAGACAGGGCAATTGCTCGAACAGTGTGCTCGTCCAAGTGCTGAGCCACCTCCAATACCAAATTCTCATCGCCGTTTTTAACGTGCAACGCGTCGTAAATCGCTGGAAGTTCAATATCTCGCGGAAATTCCACGTCAACGACCACACCAACGATTTGAATAATTTTACCTAGTGTTTTACTCATCAATTTTTCCTCCGCACTTCCTTTGTATTAATCTCACTTTTCATATCACATCTACGCCTCCTGATAATCCATAATTATATCCAAAGAATAACTCTTATCCGACAATGCTCGACGAGCCGGCTCTATCATATCATCAGGGAAGCGTAAGTTCAGTTTCTCTAAAGCCTCTAACGTCACGAAGTCAACCTGCTGGATTCCTTCTTCGTGCGCGACAGGAGAATCATCGGCAACGCGCCCTAGAAAGAACACAACCAGCGACATACCAGAATCAGTATTTTTCAACAGCACCGACAGCACACTATCAATTGCAACTGTGTAGCCAGACTCTTCCTTCGCTTCGCGTATCGCCGCATCCACCAAGCTTTCGCCAGGCTCAACATGACCAGCTGGAAAATTCCAGGTATCTAATTGACCATAATTATTTTTGCCTTCTTGAACGACCAACAACTTACCGTCCTTTACAACAACAGTACTGACGAATAGGGTTGTGTTATTTATCATTGTTCCATCGCCTCCACGCCACCAGAAATTTCAGCAAGTTCCTGAGTAATCGCCCCTTGACGAGCCTTATTCATAGCTAGCGTCAAATCGTCAACCAAATCGCTGGCATTATCCGTAGCATTCTTCATCGCCATCATACGCATAGAATGTTCACTGGCGCGGGCATCAAGCAACGCCTGCAATAGTCGCGCGCCGACCAAACGATACGCCACCGCATCCAAAACTTCTGGAATGCTCGGCTCATATTTGGCGTCAGAAATCGTGTTAGAAACTTCACTCGGATCAACCAAGATTTTCGTTCCTGCTGGCAATAATCTGTCCAATTCTGCAGTCTGAACCATGCTATTGACAAAACGCGTATAAACAAGCGTAACTGCGTCAACTTCGCCATTTTCAAACATATTTACTGCCGTATTCAAAATCGTATGGAACGTCAATCCAGACGGCTGATCTGGCAAATCTTCATACGTACCGATGATTTTCGTATCTTTAAGACGCGTTGCGAATTGCGAAGCTCGCCGACCAATCGTCAAAGTCAAGTTCTCAATTCCGCGCTCGTCATCACGCTTTAATAGTTCCAAATACTTCTTCAAAACGTTGGTGTTGTATGCGCCAGCCAGACCCTTGTCGCTGGCCACTACGATAATCAATCGCTTATTTATCTTTCGCCTAACGAACAGCGGATGATTGTCGGTTGCGCCTTGGCTCGCCAAATAAGACAGCAATTCTTCCGCCGCCATCGTGTACGGCGCAGAAGCTTTGTCCGCCTCTTGAGCGCGACGCATTTTACTAGCCGCCACCAATTGCATAGCCTTGGTGATCTGCTTAGTCGAGTCCACCGAACGAATGCGATTTTTCAGCGCGCGAGTGCTCGGCATGAATTACTCCTCAAATCCTTTCGCTATTTCTTTCGTAGCTTCATCAATCAATTTCAATTGCTCATCAGAAGGCTTGTCGCCCTTATTTAGCTCACGCATAGCATCTTTAGAATTTTTCCACAGATAAGTCAATAGAGCAGACTGCGCATCCTTAATCTTAGAGACTGGGACGTCGTCAAACATACCGCCGGTCACCGCGTGAATGCTGACAAATTGCTCCCAAACGCTCATTGGTTGATATTGTGGCTGCTTCAAAAGTTCAGTGAGTCGCTGACCGCGGTCAATTTGAGCTTTTGTCGCGTCGTCAAGGTCTGAGCCGAATTGAGCAAATGACGCCAATTCGCGGAACTGAGAAAGACCGAGCTTCAAGTTTCCGCCGACAGATTTAACGGCCTTCGTCTGAGCTGCGCCACCAACACGAGAAACTGATAGACCGGCTGAGATAGCTGGGCGAATTCCTTGATAGAACAAGTCGGTTTCTAGGAAAATCTGACCGTCGGTAATAGAAATCACGTTGGTCGGAATGTAAGCGGAAATGTCGCCAGCTTGCGTTTCGATGATCGGTAGAGCCGTCAAGCTTCCTGCGCCAAGTTCATCTGACAATTTAGCCGAGCGCTCCAATAGTCGCGAGTGCAAATAGAAGACATCACCTGGATAAGCTTCGCGTCCTGGTGGACGACGCAACAATAGCGACATCTGTCGGTAAGCCACCGCGTGCTTTGTCAAATCGTCATAGATCATCAATGCGTGACCGCCGTTATCGCGGAAATATTCACCCATAGCTGTACCAGCGTAAGGCGCCAAGTAAAGCAGGGAGGCCGCGTCGGACGGGCTGGTCGCGACGATAATCGTCTGATCCATCACGCCTTCTTCTTTCAATCGGTCGACCAATCGAGCGATCTTCGACAATTTCTGACCAATCGCCACATAAACGTTCACCACACCAGTCTTTTGACGAGCCTGGTTAATCATCGTATCGATAGCAATCGCCGTCTTACCAGTTTGACGGTCACCGATAATAAGCTCACGCTGACCACGACCGATTGGGAACATCGCGTCAATCGACATGATACCGGTCATCAAAGGCTCGTGAACTGACTTACGACCCATCACGCCAATGGCAGGACGCTCAATTAAACCACGCTTCTTAGTCTTGATAGCTGGACCGTCGTCAAGAGGTCGACCTAACGGATCAACCACTCGCCCTAATAATTCTTCGCCGACAGGAACGTCTAGCACCGAACCCTTACGGCGAACACTAGCGCCAGCCTTGACCTTATCTTCACCGCCAAGAATCACCGCGCCAATTTCATCTTCCATCAAGTTCAAAGCAAACGCTTCAACCGTGCCGCCGTCAGTTTCAATTTCCAGCACTTCGCTATAGCCAGCACTACTTAAGCCGTGCACCCAAGCCACGCCGTCACCAACGCGAATAACCACGCCAGCATCTTCCAAACCTTCTGTCGCCTCCAGCTGCGCGATTTTTTCCCGCAGGCTTTTGGCTAATTCTGTCACATCAATCTTGCTCATTTTTCCTCCTAGATTTTCTTCGCCCGCAAGTCGTTTAACTTCTTCGAAACCGTTGCGTCCAGTGTTGCGGTCGGCGTTTGTAGCTTAAATCCGCCAATCAACGTTGGGTTAATTGATTCTCTTAGCGACACTTTTGGCTTGCTATTTTTATCGCTCGCCGCAGTCGCCAGAAATTGCTCTATTTTACGCCTTGTGTTCTCATCAAGCGCTCTCGCACTCTCGACCGATGCCACGATCTCACCGTTCTCAGCTAATTCAGCCTCAATATCTCGCACCAACAAATCAATTTCACGTTCGTGCTTTTCGTAAATCAAAAGGCCAGCAATTTCCTCCAGTACTGCGTCATTACCAGCTAAAATTTGTTCAGCTGCGTACTTTGCCAACTTTCTCCTGGACACTAATCTCATCTATTCAGCCTCCTCAAGCGCTTCCGAAATCAGCTTCGTATCTTTCTTCGCATCAATTTTCTCACCCAAAACCTTGCCAGTCGCCTCAGCCACCAACTCTAATGTCGAATTGTGCAGGTCTTTCTTAGCGTTTTCAATTTCTTGAGCAATCGTATTATGCGCTTCTTTAATCAAAGCTTCAGATTTGGCGGTCGCTTTTTTAGCTGCTTCTTCAACAACTTCGGTCGCTTCTTCTCGAGCAGACGCAACGATGTTGCTAGCTTGCGCTCGCGCTTTTCGCATCATTTCGGCGGTCATTTCTTCAGCTCGATCGGCATTTTCCTTGGCAGATTTTGCCGCCGCGTCAGCCGCTTTCAAGTCTTTTTCTCGCTTGACGAGCATTTCCATCATTGGCGGATAGACAAACTTGCGAAGAACAAATAGCAAGATTAAAAATGCTACCGTCTGAAACGCCAACAGCGCCCAATCAATACCTAGCGAATCAAACAAACCAGCTTTTTCCGATGCGCCAGAATTGGCAAATTGTGTTAATATTTTCTCCACAATTTACTCCCGAAAACTACATAACTTTGCCGACGATTGCTGCGACAAAACCGATAATAGCAATAGCGTCGATGAATGAAATACCCAAGATCATCATTGTGCGTAGGTCGTTGATTTTTTCTGGGTTACGACCAGCTGCGTTCATAGCTGCTGCACCAACGATTGCAGCGCCGATTGCTGCAAATGCAGCTGGGATTGCGTAAGTAAGTGCAAATGATAATGCTTCCATTGTTAATATTCTCCTTTTAGTTAATTATTACCTAATTTAATCACTCTCTGATATCGCTAATTTATTAGCTTCAGCAGAGGAGTGAACTTCATCAATTGGCTCGTGCGAATCATGGTGAGCCAGCCCTAGGGAAATAAACACAGTTGATAACATAAAGAAGATATACGCCTGAATACCGCCTATAAACAACTCGAAGAAATAGAACGGCTGCAGAGCTACGGGCGACAAAAACTTCGTCATATAAGCGATAATCGCCAAGAGAATTTCGCCAGCTAAAACGTTACCAAACAGACGAAAACTCAGTCCCAGCATTCGCGAAAATTCAGCCACTAACTCCAAAATGCCGACAAATGACATAATTGGATCACGCAGCGGGTTGACAAAATATCGCCCCAAATTGCCCTTGAAACCCAAATACTTAAACGCGTAAACCTGAGCCGCGACAATCGTTACAATTGCCAAGCCGAAAGTCATATTAAGATCCGCCACACCACCACGGAACAGAGGAGTGTGATGCTCGCCAATTGTAATTGGACCGACAATCGGCAAAAGTCCCAGCCAATACTGCGCAACGATAAAGAAAAACAGAGTAATACAAAGCGGAGCAACCTTACGCGCCCATTTTTGGTCTGGAATAACTTGGCAAACTGTATTATAAAGTCCGTCGAACGTCCACTGGATTAGCCTTGTGATAAAATTATGTTTCTTTTTACCTAAAACCGCCGCACGAGTACGGAGCATTGCCCACACCAGCACGATCAATCCCAAGAATCCCATCAAGTGCGAATTCGTAATAGATACGCCAGCAATATTGAGAACTTCGTCAACCTTTACTGAAATATGCGGACCAGTGCTTGCCATATAATCGATCATTTCTTCAACTCCTGCTGTTTAATTTTAGCAATTTGCAAAGCTACGAGAATCGCTGAGATAATCGCGCCAGAAATAATTCCAGCAAGTAACCACCTTATCTTCATTCCGCTGACATTATCCAGCCACAGTCCCAACAAAGTCAAGCCAATTGTCGGCAAAAACATTCGCCACATTGTACCAATCATAGTCCCTGCCAAAATCATCATCGCACCAGAATCGCCCGTATCATTAGCCGAAATGTCAGTTTCTTTTACCATTACTTTCCACTATATCAATCTGTTATACTATTTTGCAAGATGCCACGACGAAATTATTCAAAAAATAGTCAAAAAACCCAAAAAACATCATTGATGTCAATTTCAGGGTTGGCTAATTGTCAGAAAAAGCGTCGCTTCTCAACAGAGATAAAAGCCCGCCAAGCAGCAGAAATCCAGGAATTAGCAAACCCGAATTTGTCAATCAATATATATCACTGCGAATGGTGCAAAAATTGGCATTTGACGTCGAAGAATTCTAAATAGACGTAACCGTTATGTTATAATTGGAAATGTTATTAAATAGGGGAATATATGAGCGAAGACACAACGAACAACCATCAAGACACGAAAGTTGTCGTGTACAACACTAGCTGGTGCGCGTTTTGCCACACTGAAATGGAATGGCTGAAGAAGCTGGGAATTGATTTTGTTTCCAAAGATATCGAGGCTGATCCTGGCGCAAAAGAGGAATTGCTAAATAAAAATGGCGGCAATTTCCAAGGCGTGCCAGTAACGGATATTAACGGGGAATTAGTGCTTGGTTTTGATCGACCGAAACTACAAGATTTACTACGAAAAAACGGCTTACTAGCTGACTAATTTCTTGAAAATAGACTTAAGATTTTCCGTCAAATTCTGGCGGAAAATTTTTATTCTGCGCCAATTTGCACAACTTTTCCGCCAAGTTTTTCGCGGAAATAATTATCGTGGCTGACGTAAAGAATCGCGCCGGAATATTTGGCCAACGCCGTTTCCAGCTCTTCGATACTTGGCAAATCCAAGTGATTCGTCGGCTCGTCTAGAATCAGCAGTTGCGGGTCGTTCGCCAGCATAGCAATAATCTGAAAACGCGCTTTTTGACCGCCAGACAAGCGAGCCAGCGGCGTCATTCGATCAGCGTCTGTGAACAAATAGTCGGCCAAAAGTTGCCGAATTTTTGTATCGGAAATCGATAAATCGCGACTCATATACAATTTTTCAATCGCTTTTTCTAGCGGATCAGACAGATATCGCTCGTCAATTTCTTGCTCATAAACGCCAATTCGAACCTGCGGATCAAGGAAAATATCGCCAGAATAAAAAACGGGACCGCTGTCAAAACTCTTGCCCGACGCCAAAATCATCCGAATCAACGTAGTCTTACCAGCGCCATTGCGACCTCTAATTTCAATCGCTTCACCTTCGCGCAAATCAATATTCACGTCCTCAAACAATATCCGCTCACCAATCCCAACCGCCACATTTTCCGCACGAACCAACACGTGCTGACTGCGACTGGACGCATCTTTCATGCTCAGACGAATATTACGCGACTTGAATTTTCCGTAACGCTCAGCCGATTTATAATCCAATTGACCAACGGATTCCTTGTCAATCCAAAACGTCGGCTTTTCCATTTCCGACAATTCCGCCAGCTCCGCTCGCGCCTCGTTTTCCAGCCGCTTAAATTTCTGAATCGTGCCAGGATTTCGCGACTTTTCCTTAAGTCTTTGATAGTCCAAAACTTTTTGCTTCAGGTTAACAATTCGCTTCTCAATCTGCTCAAAATTATTCATTCCAGCCGTCGTCGCTTGAGCGTTCTGCTTCAAATACGCGTCGTAATTTCCGCGGTAACTAACGGCTTGTCCGTCCTTAATCTCAACTATTCTATCAACTTGCTCAAGTACATCGCGGTCATGCGTAATGATTAGCATCGCTTGATGCGGCTGCGAATTCATCCAGTCAATAAACTGCTGTTTCGCAACGTAATCCATGTGGTTTGTTGGCTCGTCAATCAGCGCCAAATGCGCCTCCGAATGCATAATTTTAACAGTCTCAACTAATCTTTTTTGCCCGCCAGACAGGGAAGAAATCCGCCGATTGCCATAACCGTCTAATTGAAAATTGCTCAGCTCTCGCTCAATTTTCTCTTCAACTTGATAAAATCCTTTTTGATCAAATCGCTCCAGAGCCTGTGTATATTCCTCAATTTTCCGCATATTGTCGCCCATGGTTAGTGGATATTCATCAATAATTTTCTTTAATTCAGGATATTCTGGAAGCCCGCCAAGAATATACTTCATGACCGTTTGATCGCCCAGGCCGTGATGCTCCTGAGCGGTAGTCGCTATTGTAATGCCACGGCGAAAAACAACTTCTCCCGTATAATCAGTGTCTTTTCCGCTCAATATTCCAAACAGCGTCGACTTACCGACACCGTTACGACCAACCACACCGACTTTCTCGCCGTCGTCCACACTAAACTTGACGTCTTTCATCAACGTCTTATCGCCAAAACTTTTCTCAGTAATGTGGATGTCGGCTATCATGCTTGAGATATTGTAACATAAGTCACATTTCAGCCGCACCAAACTAACCTAAATATACTGTCGCGTTAAGTTTTGCTATAATATAGTCCATGTCAAAGCCAAAAGCTAAAAAACCAGCTACACAGAATATTGTCAATCGTCGCGCACGGTTTGATTATGAACTTGGCGAAGAAATCGTTGCCGGCTTGGTTTTAACTGGAACGGAAGTGCGAGCCGCCAGAGAAGGACACGTCCAGCTTAAAGGCTCATTTGTTAGCTTAAGAAATGGCGAATTGTGGCTAAATAACGCCAGCTTTTCACTGCGATTAAACGTTCGCGGAGAAGCAAATAGCCGTTCAGTCGACACTTCGGCGCGGAAATTATTGGTAAGTAAAAAACAATTGTCCAATTTTACAGAGGCAAAAAAACAGGGAATGACAATTATCCCGACCAAATTGTTGACCAATGGAAAGTTCATTAAAGTTGTAATTGCGCTCGGAAAAGGTAAGAAAAATTACGACAAGCGCCAAACCATCAAACGCCGCGACCAAGACCGAGAAACCAGGCGACTTATCTTCAATAGATAATCGCATTGACTACGAACCAGGCTCAGAATTTATTGATTTTCGCGTGCCTTAATCAGATTTTCATAGAGCTTTTCAAGCTTTTTCACTTGACTTCGCTCCGTAAACTTGTTGGCTAATTTTTTACTTTCAGCGCTAAATTCTGCTTGTTTTTTCGGACTTTTTAGAATTGCAATTACTTTTTCCGCAACACTTTCTGGATTATTCTCCGCAAAATAGCCATTAACTCCGTCTTTCACAACCTCTGAAACTTCCTTGTCAATAATAACAATCGGCTTTCCAGCGTGAGCGGCTTCGTGAAGAACCCAGCCCTGCGTGTCCTTAAGCGAAGGAAAAGCAAACACGTTCATCACTTTATACGCCACGCCCAAATCTTCTCGTGGCATGGCGCCAGTAAAGATAATCCTATCCGCAAAATCCGTCTCCGCCGCCATTTTTTCCAAAGTTTTTCGATATTCAAAATCACCGACAAACAATAGCTTCGATTTCGGACGAGTTTCGGCAATAAACTCGCTAAACGCCTGAATCAAAATTGGCAAATTCTTTTCCTCTCCCAAACGCCCCACAAAGCCAAACACTTCATCTTTTTCATCAAGACCCCACTGCTCGCGGAACTCTGCGACTCGCTTCGCGCTCGCCCGCGGAAGAGCATTCACGCCGTTTGGCATTAAAGTAACATCGTACGCATAATCTTCAGTCTGCCAAGATTCCAATTGATCGCGGCTTTTACGCGACAGGGCAATCACCGCATCCGCCTTGCTGTATAAAATAGTAATAACACGCTCAATTATATCTTTATTCCATTTCGTTACGCCACTACGCGGACGATAAAGCTTGGCAACTTCCAGCAAATCTTGTCCGTTCAATTTCACCGACAATGGAAAAACTACTCCCGCTAACGCCAAAACTCCTGGCAAAACCGCAGGATAATGATCGACGAATTCGTATAGATCCGTACAATGCTGAATAACCAAAGGAATATTATTTTTCTTCGCTGCTTTCACGCCCAATAGACCAATTTGCGACGGCGTAAAAATATGCACCACATCCAAATTCATATTAGCAATTTGACGCTGCACCACAGGAGGGAAGAACACCGACGTGTCGTAATCATCAAAGAACGCGCCCGCAATTGAACGAAAACGAATTATTCGACTATTTTCATCTTCGTGAAGAAGTTCGGCTTGCTTGGACGGACTAATAGACTTTGCTGGGCAAAAAACATAAACCTCATGCCCCAAAGCTTCCAGCTCGCGCTTTAATGATTCGACAACGTAAACGATACCGTTAATGGACGGTCTGTAACTGTCCGTAAAAAGTCCTATCCTCATAATAGCCCCATTATACCATTTATATCAGCGATCGATAAAATTCGACCAATCGCTCGGCGCCAGCACTGCTGTCAAAACGTTTGGCAATCTTTTCTGCTAATCGGCATTGTTGGCTATAAAATTTCTTATTTCGCCTCAGTTTATCTACTTGAGCAACAAAATCGCTATCAGACGAAGCCATTACCGCCCCATCTCTAAATGTTGTGTCATAATCAGAAATATCTCGCAAGACAACAGACAATCCTGCAGCAGCAGCCTCAACAACAACCAAACCGAAGGTTTCCTGCTCGCTCGGCAATACAAACACATCTGCCGCACGGTAATAGTCAGCAACCTCATCGAGTGGTATCACACCAGTAAATTTCAAATTCTTTGGCGGATTATTCATCATTCTTTGCATAGCACCATTCTCAGCCGCAATCACTCCAAACGGCACGCCGCCGACCCATATAAATTCTACATCAGGCATCTTTTCTGCCATATTAAAAAACACATCGACACGCTTACGTGGCTGCACTTGACCACTTCCAACGACCACAAAAGCACCATTGCTAATGCCAAGCTTTTGTCTAGCAGATTTCTTCTTCGCCGGTGAATTGGCATATTTTGCCGTATCTATAGTGTTATATAATATAGAAATTGGCTTCTTGACACCAATTTTTTCCAGTTCGTTCTTTGTATAATCAGATACCGCTAAGACCAAATCAGCTTTATTGTAAAACCATCGTAAATACGCGCGAGCAAGTGGCTCTAGCAACTTCGCGCCCTTAATACTGCCTATAAAAGAAGCTGGTACAACATGAGCAGACACGACCTTCTTTCCGCCAGATTGACGCATTTTTTTCATCGAATACAGTCCGGTAGTTTGAGCATGGACTATATCCGCATCTAACCGAGCCTTATTCACCACAATGTCAATATCATCACGATCTTTAAGCGCATTTGTCATCTCTACAAAGGCCGTATGCACACCGTGACCCTGAACGGTAAATTCGCTCTCAGAAATCATATCAACAATTAGTTTTTTATCGTCTTTCTTACTCATACCTACAGTATAGCAAATAATTATTCCGCCAATATCAATTCGGCAACCAGTTCTGGACTATCCAACACCGACAAATGTCCCGTATCAAGCTCCACAAATTTATCAATTTTTACACCGTCGGCGGCGTTCACAGGAAGCGAAATCTTGTCCCGTCGCCCAACTATCAATCCCGTAAACTCACGCTCAGAAATAATAATTTTATTGCCTCGAGAAATGTCCCGCGCAATTTTCGATTGCTCCAAATATTGCCGCCGCGTTACTCGCGTATTTTTTGTCAGCCACCGTATCAAATCCACGACATTTTTCTGCCTATTATTCACCAAACACAACCCCCGAAACACCGAAAAATAATAGTTCAAATAAATATATTGATTCACCCGACGAGTGCGGTAAAAGAACGACGAGGAAATTCTCGACATAACCGAAGTTTTCATCGGAGGACTGATGTACCAAATTTTCCGGCATCGCATTTTATTTGCCGCCAAACATCCAAGCGAATGGGCAACAACCTCGTCAATTGACACGCCTTTACCGCCAAAAGCCGACGTCAAATTCATCGCCCAATTTTCAACGTCGCTCATTTTCATATCTTTTATCAATTGACTTCTGCCGTGAGAAGGTAAGTCAACAAACACCAAATTCGCGTCATTTTTCAGGTGATAAGCCAGCGGAATCATCCCGTGAAAATCGCCACCAATGCCGTGAATTAGCAAAATAGTTTTATTTGAGCCGCCTTGATAAAAATAATAAGCAGTTTTTATACCTCCGACGTTCATGAAATCGCTTGATATTTCGCCCAAAAACTTATCATACATTGGTAGCATATTCATTAAATTATATCATCACGGTATAATAAAATTATGGAGCTTTTCTCTTGGAATGTAAACGGCATTCGTGCGGTCATCAATAAAGGTGAATTCGCGAAGTTTATCGACACGTACGATCCAGACATTTTGTGTCTACAGGAAACTAAGGCTACCAGAGATCAAGTTGAAATTGACCTGCCGAATTATCACGAACATTTCTATTCCGCCGCCAAAAAAGGCTATTCCGGCACGGCGATTTTCTCTAAAATCCCGCCCTTAAGCTGGCGCGACGGATTTCCGCCGAACATCATTGAAAGGTTTGATTTGACGGGCGACGAATACGGCAATCCAGCCGACGAAGGACGAATTATCACCGCCGAATTTGACGATTTCTGGGTTGTCAATTGCTATACTCCGAACTCAAAAGGGGATTTGAGCCGATTAGATTTGCGATATAAAAAATGGGACAAGGCGGTATTGGCTTATCTGGAAGAGCTGGAATTGTCAAAGCCAGTCCTTTATTGCGGCGATATGAACGTGGCACACCAGGAAATTGACTTGGCGAATCCAAAACCCAACGTCGGCAAGCACGGCTTCACCGACGAAGAGCGGGAAGGTTTTCAGAACTATTTGGACGCTGGATTTGTTGACACTTTCCGGGCGGCTTTCCCCGAAAAAACTGGCGCTTATACTTGGTGGACGCATTGGGCGAATGCCAGAGCGCGAAATGTCGGTTGGCGGATTGACTATTGGCTAGCGTCGCGTGAAATTGCAAATCGCGTTACTAATCCGCAAATTCATCCAGAACAAATGGGCAGCGATCATTGCCCGGTGAGCATTGAGGTAAATTTGTAATGGATATGAAATTTTGGCAAAAACAAGAACCAGGGAAGCCACTTTTTCCAGATGTCGAATGGAACAAGCCAGAACGACGCGACCAAGCGGGAAAATTAGGAATCATCGGCGGCAACAAATTAGGCTTTTTGGCGGTGGCAGAAAGTTATCAAGAATCCCTTAAAACTGGCGTAGGCGAGGCTCGTGTTTTACTGCCTGATGCCTTGAAAAAAAATGTTCCCGCAAATATGACCGATGTTTTATTCGCGCCGACAAACCAGTCGGGAGGCCTGGCAAACGAAGCGCTCACTGAAACTTTGGCACTGGAAAGATGGGCGGACGTATTGCTATTATGCGGCGACGCTGGGCGAAATAGTCAGACGGCAATTGTCTACGAAGAATTGATCAAAAAGTCAGAAATTCCCGTCGTGCTGACGCGAGATGCGATTGACCTTGTACAGAATAGTTTTCAGGAAATTTTGGACAATCCGCACGTGGTTTTCGTGGCGAGTCTGGCGCAAGTTCAGAAAATATTCCGCGCAATTTTTTATCCAAAGATGATTACGTTCAGCATTCAATTGTCGCAACTCGTCGAAGCGCTTCATAAATTCACCATCACATATCCCGTAACAATTTGCGTTTTTCATGCCGACAATTTAATAATCGCCCACAGCGGGGAAGTCGTCACCCAAAAATGGGACGCACCAATGGCAATTTGGCGGGGAACCGTCGGCGCCCGCGCCGCAAGCTACTTGATTTGGTCGCCGAAAGCGCCGCTAGCAGCAATCAGCACCGCTATTTGTAAAATGTAGCTTCTTATAAATATCCGCTTGACATTGCGTACAATTAGTTGTATTATACTACTAAGCTTTCGTTCGTGATTTGTCAAGGGCGAGAGTAGCCCTTAGTCACGAGTGAACACTTATTGAAAGGAAGTGTCATGCGGATAGCGACGACAGTACTTGTCATGCGGATAGTGACAGTACTTGTCATGCGGATAGTGACAGTACTTGTCATGATCATCGCGGTTACATCAATCGTCATCACCTTCGCCCTGGTCGGAGCGGTGGTCGGGGCGCTAATCGCGCCCATACTCGCCATGGATGTCACCCCCACAGCACTTACTGGAGCGCTGGGCGGATCATTCATTGGCTCTGCGTTCCTGCTGAATGCGGGTCTAAATGGGGGAAAAGGTCTAGGGCTGTAAAGCCCGCAGAGAAGACAGCTCGCCTGGAAGGCTATAAAGCCTCGGTAGCGCCTTTCTGCGGGCTGTTTTCTTTGCATAAAAAATCGCCCAAAATGGACGATTATCACCTGAAGCTGCCTCTGGTACCGCGGGCCGGACTTGAACCGGCACGAGCTATTGCTCACCAGATTTTGAGTCTAGCGCGTCTACCAATTCCGCCACCGCGGCACAAGAGAACGCTCCAAGCTACCGTATGATTGTAGCACAACTAGCAATTTCTCACAAGCACGACTTTTATTTGATGTCGATTTGACGTATAATGAAAGAAGTTATGTATCCGACGGATGATCAATCAAACGGTCGAGTGGGCATGCCGGTATCAGATCAGCGCCGATCTCTCACGCCGCCAACTCGCGACTCAGCAGCCTCACGAAATGCCGCTGCTGATGTTATTCGTGGGCAGCTTGACGCTATTTATTCCAGAACAGAAGAACAGAATCCAGCGCCAGAAAAACCTCAGCCGCAACCATTTTCCAATCAATCACAGCCAAAACCCGAAGCCCGATCAGAACAGCCCAAGACACAAATATCCAAACCTCAGCAAATCTCAACAACGCCACAGTTAGAGCCGAAAAAAGACACCGTCAATCACGCCATGCGGGCGGCGCCAATTGCCCAAACCCAGATTCAGCCAAAGCCGCAAATTAGCAATTCCGCTCCCGCAAACCAAACCGCTCAAACTCAAAATTCAACCATCCACACTCAAGTTTCAGCCGACCAATGGAAGCAATACCACAGTGCTTGGCAGAAATATTATCAGATGTATTATGAGCGTTACTACGCCGGCGACATTGCGGCAAAGAACCGTGAAATTTCTCGATTGACGAAAGAAAATCAGAATATCACGCCGGTAGTCAGCGAAGACGAGCCTCTGGACCCACAAAAAGCAGCCATAAAAGAACTCCGCAGTCAAATTCAGCAAAAGGTTCGCGACTCCGCAAATAAAGTGAAAAAATCCCGACATTTCGTTCCGGCAATTGCTGGATTATCGGTGCTATTAGTCTTCATGTTTTTGCAATATAACCGCGTTATTTTCGGCGCAGTTGCAGCCTATACAACACCTGGTGCAATTAACCCGCAAAACATCATTGTTGACGCCTCTACCGACGTAACTGTCGGACCCGAGCCTAGGATTATTATTCCAAAGATTAACGTTGACGCGCCGGTTATTTATGGTGCCGCCAGCGACACAAAATCGCAATCAAAAGCCATGGAGAAGGGAGTAGCTCACTTTTCAATTCCTGGTGCCAGCGCCGTGCCAGGCGAAGTCGGAAATGCCGTATTTGCCGCGCACTCCAGTAACGACGCTTTTGCTGGTGGCGATTATAAATTCGTCTTCGCTCAAAATGAAAAGTTGGTCAAGGGCGACATTATCTACATGAATTACAACGGGAAACGCTATACCTATAAGGTAACTTCAACAGAAGTCGTTATGCCGACCGAAGTTTCAAAAGTTCAGATTAATACAGATAAGCCAATGCTGACGCTTGTAAGCTGCGTACCTTTAGGAACCGCAGAGAAACGGCTTCTTATCTTCGCAGAACAAATCAGCCCAGACCCAAGCAAAGCTACCGCGACTTCAGAGTCCAGCTCAAATCAGCAACAAAGCAACAAATCAAATATTCCAGGAAAACCCGAGCCGACTTTGCTTGAGAAATTATTCGGCGGTCGATAAATTATCCATTAATTGAACAGCCCAACAGATCCATTGTCCATATTCATTTTGCTCAGGACAATTTTTCCAGAAGCGTTGGTCGTTAATCCGTAAACGTATCGCTGATTCGAGGACAAAACAGAATCCAAACCAGGCTTAACGTCTATCAACGTATGAGCGTTCGTGCCGTCAAACTCACGAATCTCCATTTTTCCCGACGCAGAAACGCTACGAATATAGAAGTTGTCAAGCCACTTCACTTCCTGCGCCACGCCAATATTAAACGCGCTCGACAATTCTTTACGCTCCAAATCATAAGTCTGCAGTGCCGCGCCGTTTTGCGCCACGATAAATCGCCCAGCATTGTCCATCATCACGTTCGTAGTCGCATTGTCAGTTTTAATGGTCTTTGCCGTTTTTAAGAACTCTTTTTGGCGGTCCTTAGAATCCGAAATTTCGCCTCTGTAAATTGTCATATTTTTGCCATCAACCAAGACTACAGTGTCTTTATTGAAATAGCGAGAAGTTCGAATTACTGGGGTAGAATTAGTAGCAAAAGTGCCAATCACAAACGGCTCTTTCCAATCTCGTTTCCAGATTCCCGCCACTTTTTTACCATCAACAGTAGCCATATAAGACAAACGATCGTCGCCGTAAAGCTTGAAAGATTCAACGCCAGTCAAGATTGGGCTGGAAATTGTCGAGCTATCAAGATCAACTCGTCTCAATTCGCCAGTTTCCTGCAAGGCGTAAACCGTGTGCGCGCCAGTCCCCGCAAAGCCAATTTGCTTAATTCCAAAACCAGTCATCGCTGTTACGTCAATAATTTTCTCTGGATTTTCTCTATCAAAAACCAGCCACTGCACGCCCGTAGCGTTATTTTCCGTTGGATACGAATGCTTCACTAGCGCGTAACGAGAATCGCGGTCCCACTCCGACACGGTAAACGTATGATTATCAGAGGACAGGGAATAGCCAGTCAAAACGCTCGTACTTAACGCATGCTCCGTGAACTTTTCCTTATCTTTGTTCGTGTCGCGAATGTCGCCAATTGTCAAAATCGGAGTTTTATCTTTAACGCCAAATCCCATCAAGAAATTACCAGCTGGCGACAGAGAAACGGATTGCAATGAGTCAAATGTTTTTACCTCAGTAGTTTCGCGTTTTGTCGGAATCAGCCTGGCGTAATTCAAATTTGTCACTGTATCAGATTTAATATTTAGCGTTTTTTGCCACGGTTCGTATTTATCCAATTTCATCGAAAAAGTGTGCTTACCAGGAAGAACAGTGCTTTTCGTTGGAGTGCGGCGCAGCTCCATATCGTCAACATAAACCAGCGCCCCGCCAGGATGTGATTCATATTGGACAAGTCCAGTCTGTTGCAATTCTTTCGTATTCGGATCAAACGTATAGCCGAGCATTCTAAACGTCAAAAACGTAAGAAGAATTATAAGTGATAATGTCATCAGCGTGTACACAAAGGTCCGCCGCGCGAGCTCTTTAGTGCGATTCTTTTTCTGGTACATAATTACGAAAATTATAACATATTTTTACACTTGAAAAAACCTTAGGCGATTTGTAATATAATATATAGGAATAAACATCAGGGGGATTAATGGTAAGTAAAAACTACGTGGTTATCAATGGACGAGCTTACAACACTATTACCGGAATGGTAATGGATAATATTGACGTGAAAGAAACTGAGATAAAAAAAGAACAATTAATCAGTCGGCGCGGTACATCTGTATCAAATATTCACGCCGCACACGTTCAGAAATCTAGCACGTTGAATCGTCGGCACGTTAAAATGCCGCAGCGTACGCCATTGGCTGCCAAACCCCAGAAAGCTCGCGTCGACGTGAAGCAACATGTCGCCGTGAAGAAGTTTTCTACGCCAATTGTCAGCAAGCCAGCTCCTCAGAAAATTGCTATTAACCGCCCGGCCGAAACTCACCCCGTTACTCGTCGCGCTCAGCAAAGACCTCTTAGCGTGAACACTAAATTGCGAAAAGAACGCCAGCCTCTGGCCATGAATAACAATCCGCTTGTCGCCGTCGCTCCGCAAAAAATAGAAAAGCCAGTCGCAAAAACCGCTCATCAATTGAAAAACGAAGCGATCGAAAAAGCCTTGTCGAATGAAATTATTAGCAATAAAAAAGCACGTCGACGCCAGAAAAAGGGCGGCGCCTTACGCTGGTTGAACACGTTTTCCGTGGGATTTGCAGTGATGCTACTCGGTGGCTATTTAACATACCTGAGTATGCCAAATATCTCCATAAAAATGGCAGCCGTTCAATCAGGAATTGATGCCAAATATCCAGGCTACAAGCCAGACGGCTACGCATTAAACGGACCTATCAAATTCAAATCTGGCGAGGTTTCTATGAAATATGCCTACGCCGACGGAAGCTCAGGGTACACCATAACCCAGCAAAAAAGCGGCTGGAATTCGTCGGCAGTGAAAGAATTTTTCTCTGAAAAACATAAGAATCCAAACACCACGATGATCGACGGATTGACAATTTACAGCGGCGGGAAAGAAGCGGCTTGGGTGAACGGTGGAATCCTATATCAAATCAGCGGCGACGCAAACCTCTCAAGCAGCCAAATTGAAAAAATTGCCACTAGTCTGTAACTCATCAGATAACGTGCTATAATTTACTCATGACTATTAGAACTCGTTTTGCGCCAAGTCCGACTGGCTATATTCACTTAGGCAACGTTCGCACCGCGCTATACACATACCTTGTTGCCAGAGCGCATCAGGGAGATTTCATCTTACGCATTGAGGACACAGACCAAGCTCGGTTCGTCGAAGGCGCAGAAGAAATGATTTTGGAAACCTTAAATTGGCTAGGACTAAACTGGGATGAAGGACCAACTCTCAACAATCCAAAAGAAGAGTCTGGCAATTTTGGCCCATATCACCAAACAGATCGCCGTGATATTTACATAAAGTGGGCAAAGAAAATGATTAGCGAAGGACTAGCTTACGCCGATCCGTACACGCCTGAAGAAGTGCAAGTTTTACGCGACAAAGCCAAGGCCGAAAAGCGAGCATTTTTATATCGCGACCATCGTCCAGAAAATCCGCCAGAGTGGCAGCTCGGGATGCCGCTGCGCTTCAAGGTTCCAGAAATTAAGCGGTATTCTTGGACGGACGCCGTTATGGGCGAATTGTCAGCTGGCCCAGAAGCCTTGGATGATTTTATTCTGATCAAAGCGGATGGCCTGCCAACCTATAATTTTGCGCACATAATTGACGATTTCGAAATGCAGGTCACACACGTGATTCGCGGCTCGGAATATATTGCCAGTACACCTAAATATCTGTCGCTTTACGAAGCACTTAAAATTACGCCACCAATTCTGGCGCACGTGCCACACATTATGGCGCCATCGGGAAATAAAAAACTTGGCAAGCGTGACGGCGCTAAAAGCGTAACTGAGTATCGATCAGAGGGAATTTTGCCAGAAGCGATGCTTAATTTCTTAGCGCAACTTGGCTGGAATGACGGCACGGAACAGGAAATTTTCAGTAAAGCCGAACTGATTGAAAAGTTCTCGCTCGACCGCGTTCAAAAATCTGGCGCACGCTTTGACGAACAACGACTCATTTGGCTGAACGGTCAATGGATTCGCTCGCTTAGCTTGGACGATCTTTATTCTCGCTGCCAACCGTTCTGGGGCGAAGAAGCCAAAAACGCCGACGAATCGTATAAAAAGCGCGTTCTGGAATTGGCACAAGATCGCTTGAAGACATTGCAAGATTTGCCAAAATTAACAAGTTATTTCTTCGTCGAGCCTGAAATTGACACAGAATTAATTGACGGAAATAAGCAACTTCGCAAATTGACCGACGACGAGCGACGAGATTTATTGTCAATTGCTCGCCAAGAATTCGAGAAAATTACAGATTGGACGCCCGAAACAATTCAGAATTGCCTTAATGAATTACTAGAAACGACGGGGCAGAAGCCGGGGATTTTGTTTAGTCTGGTGAGAATTGTGACAACGTGGGCGCCGTTTAGTCCGCAACTTAACGACACGCTGGCGCTAATTGACAAGGAAAAAACTCTGCAAAGAATCGATAATTATCTACAAAAATAGTTTATTCGTGCGCCGAAAATGCTATACTAAGCATAAGCATGAATGTTGAAAAAATAGATAAATCAGGACAAAAAAAGAACGCTCGCTGGGAGTCGTTCAAAGAATGGGTAAAAAAGCATATTCTGACAATTGTGCTCGTGGTGAGCGCGATGGTTATTGCTGGAGTTTTCATAATTGCAATTCATTCCATAAAATACGAGCAGACTGCTAGCGTGGAGCTGAAATTGCCAGCCAAAAAACCTGCGCCGAAGAAGTTTTATTCGCCGCTAACTGGCGTGGAAATCGCGAACGAAGCCGCCGCAAAGTTGCCCGTAACTGGCGTGATGATTGAGAATAGTCCAGCCGCCAGACCTCAGTCAGGACTGAAGAAAGCCGGCGTGGTTTACGAGGCCGTGGCGGAAGGCGGAATCACTAGGTTTTTGGCTCTGTATCAGGGAGAGAAACCTGCGCTAATCGGTCCAGTGCGAAGCTTAAGATTGTACTATTTAAGCTGGGCGACACCATATCAAGCATCAATCGCGCACGTCGGCGGAAGTCCCAACGCTTTATCTCAAGTCAGAAACGGCAATTATCGCGACATCGACCAGTTCTTTAACGACGGATCATATTGGCGATCTCGCGACCGCTACGCGCCACACAACGTCTACACTTCAGGAGAAAAACTTGACCAATTGAACAGCGCAAAGGGCTATAACAATTCCGAATTCACCAGCTTCGCGCGAGCAGACGGCAAGCCTGTCGAATCGCCAAACGCCACATCTGTAAACATAAACCTCAGCGGGTCGCTTTATAACACATCATACGCTTACGACAAGGTGTCAAATTCTTACCTCAGGAGCATGGCTGGTGCGCCACACACTGACAGGGAAGATGGACAAATTGCTCCAAACACTGTCGTAGCTATGGAAGTTGGCGTTGAAGCTCGGGCTCAAAATTACGATGGCTACGAAGATATCAAAACGACAGGATCCGGCAAGGCTTACATCTTCCAAAATGGCACAGTCGCCACCGCCACTTGGTCAAAAGCGGACATAAATTCGCCGCTTAAATTGACAGACGAATCTGGAAAAGACGTCGCCTTAAATCGCGGACAAACATGGATTGCAGCCTTCACGCCAGGAAGGGGAAGTGTTTCATGGCAATAGATCCGGCATCTAAAACCTTGCGCGAGTACAAACAATATTATTACCGAAAAGTCATATTAGTCTTATTATCAGCGAGCGCCTGCATCATATTAGGACTGGGAATTGCACTCCACTTCACGGCAATTTCCATATTCCAGCTAAATTTCTGGATTATCATTTTAATTACCGCTATCTTGCAAATCCTATTTTCAATTTCTATCGTTAAAATCATCGCTGCGCCGCTTAATAAAATTCTGGCGGCACTTTCTCATAAAATTGGCGAACTAACCACCGACACTCCACCAAACCCCAACGATAAACGCTACGAAAAAACTGGATTTAAGACGGCGCTTCAGGCAATTTATGGCGATTATCAGCCAGAGCAAAAACCAGCTAGCGACAACGACAAGCCAAAAATCCCGCTCACCCAAGCTCTGAATCAAGCCAGCACTGGCGTAGTAATTCTTAATTCTAATCAGAAGATTATCTTCGCCAATTCCGCCGCCCCGATTTCCAGGAACGCAAAAGGCGAGGATTTTCTGGCACTTGATTTTCTAAACGAACTAAGTATTTCCGATTGGCTTCACGAAATCTCCAATGAGAAAATTAAAGCCGAGCACCGTTGGCAACGCATTAGTACCAACCCTGACATCATCCAAAAAACGCGGATTTTTGACATCATCGTGTCGTTTGAGAAAGGCGCCGCCGCTGAAACTGTCATTTTTCTCATCGACAAGTCTAAAGGATATTTACCAGAAGAAGAGGACCTCAATTTCATCTCATTTGCCGCCCATGAACTTCGCGGACCGATTACAGTTATTCGTGGCTATCTGGACATTATCAACGAAGAGTTTGCTGGGCGCTTGCAGGGCGATGAAAGGCAACTTCTTGATAGACTGGTCGTTTCGTCCAATCGCTTATCTAGCTACATTGATAATATTCTTAACGTTGCCAGATATGATAGACATCACTTGAAGGTTTATCTGCTGGAAGACACTGTCGCCAATATTTACGCCTCTATTGCTGATGATATGCAACTTCGCGCCTCGACTCAACACAGAATGCTTAATGTCAATATTCCAGATGACCTTCCAACCGTAGCCGCCGATCACGGAAGTATCGGGGAAGTGATTGGTAATCTAATTGACAATGCCATTAAATACAGTTTTGAGGGCGGGTCCGTAACCGTTTCCGCGGAGAAAAAAGGCGACTTCGTGGAAGTATCCGTCGCTGACAATGGAATTGGTATGCCGGCGAATGTCGTGGACAATTTGTTCCACAAATTCTATCGATCACACAGATCACGCGAGGCTGTGGCTGGAACGGGTATTGGGCTTTATATTTGCAAAGCCTTTGTCGAATCTCACGGCGGCTCGATAATCGCTCGATCCCGCGAAAACGAAGGCTCGGTCTTCTCGTTCACTTTGCCAATTTATGCTACAGTTAAAGATAAATTGTTAGAAGACGGGCAATTAAATAATCAATTGATACGAAAAGGCGGCGGCTGGATAAAAAATCACGCTATGTATAAGGGCTAGGAGGAATTATGATAAAGACAATTTTATGCGTGGAAGATGACCGATTTATTGGCGAAATGTACGTCAGAAGTTTGCAAAAAGCAGGCTACGATGTGACGTGGGTGGTTGACGGAAATGACGGGCTAGTGGCGGCGCGCAACCAGAACTTTGACTTGATAATCTTAGATTTGATGCTACCAGAGCAACGCGGCGACCAGATTTTAGACGCGCTGAGAAATAACAATGTCGATTTGGTTCCGAATAGTAAGATTTTAATTATGACCAATTTTGAGCAGGACGAGGCTTCGCGTAAATCTGTCATGAGTCGTGTTGACGGATATCTAATTAAGGCTGACATTACGCCGCGGAATTTGATAGATGTCGTCAAACAGATGAGTAGTGATAACTAAATATTTTGACATGACGAAAAATGAAGCTTAGGATATTCACACAGAATATCTGAACTGTAAATGATTCAAGACAATAAAAAAGAGCCTCTTACGGACTCTAAAATGACATTCTTGGTGACCCCACCGGGAATCGAACCCGGGTTGCCAGGATGAGAACCTGGTGTCCTAACCGCTAGACGATAGGGCCGTAACTCCATGGATTATACCATGAAAAGGAAAGACTTGTCTACTTTTTCTCTATGTTAGACGTCGACTTTTTATGATAAGACAGTACAGCCCAAGAACAGTAAATTACAGACACAACAATAAGTAAAGGGATAAACACAACAAACGAAACCATCACAGCGCCACCAAGTGCAAGTATAGTATATTGTATATTGTAGATAAAGTAAATCAATGCGAACATCAGAGCAATCCCTATACATGTCAACGGAATAATTGTCATCCCTCCCATAACTCTATCTGTTACCCAATATTGCCTAAATATACACATTTTAATCATAACAATCGACAGCACTAAGCTATAGACTATAAAAGCAATACGTATAAACTCAGGCAAGATATAATAGATAACATTAAGTATCACATCCCTAGAATTAGGGTCATCTTCTATCATTACACTTACTAATGCAATACAAAACGTCACGAAAGCAATTGTAATTCCGATGGTCCTTTCTTTATCTGCTTTCACAGTAGGCAAGGACTCTGCAACAGCTGGAGCTTCCGTAAAAGTTAATTGCTTCTTCATATCTTCAGCTCCAGGTGAAGCGATTGGCGCGTTATCCGTAGGGTTGTTTTGATTATTATATTGATCATTATTCATAAATTATTCTCCTGACTATTATATTTTCAAATTATTATCCCATCGCAATTAATAAAGGAATCAGTATTATTAAGGTTCATTATTTTTTTATTTATGCCTATTATATCCATATAATATCACATCAATTATCGGCAATAAATAGATAGTCAATAACATAACAGGGAAGATGATTACAGGAAAAAGTATTAGAATATCTATCGACACAAGTTTACCATATACCCAAAGCGCCGCAAAAATTATTGCCGACAGTACAGAAGAGTGGATTGCCGCTTTTGGACTATCATTTACCATCTTGTTAATATTCTGATAATAACCCCTCTTGTACCACCTAATCATAAAACTAATTAGCAACAGGGAGAGCATCATCGATGCATTTGAAATGGCTGATATCAAAAAAGAAACGTGTATGTTATACGGTCCTGTCGATCCTCGCATTGAAACGTAATTTCCTACTAGCGTAATAATGGTAAACATTAAAGAAAAGAGCATAACACGCTTAAAGACTCTCTTTTTCTCTGTGCTGTCATAGACTGGCACATTGCTTACGTCGGGATTGTTACTTTGGTCATTATGCTGATCATTATTCATGCAATTAGTATACCACCTAACTCTTGAGATTTTCCTGAAAATTCGCCATAATAAAAGCATGAAAAAGGGCGGGATTTACTTTAAGCCTCACGCAATTTCCAGATTTTGGCTAAGGAGATTGTGTGAAGTTGCATTACTGAGCTGTTTCACAATCATTCTTTTATACGCATGGGCGCGATTTATACCGACCGGTTATCAATTGCCCATCGGATTATCTGTCTCAGACTTAGCGGCTGGCGTGGCAGGAATCGGCAGCTTAATTGTGCTAATTTTATGCTTTTGGCTTCCCAGAAAACATGAAACTGGAATCGGAATTTTCGTATATTTGTTAACCGTAGCCGTCACCGCAACCACCATAATTACCAGCGGTGGAGTCGTTTCGCCGTTCCTAGTTATGTGGATTATCGTGGCAATTTTTGCAGGATTTTTCGGCGCAATAATCTTAGGAATAATGGGGCTTTTGGTTATTTTACAGATTATAGTCACCAGCGTTCAACAGGGAATAAACGTGCAATTCATCATCGGCTACCTATTCTTCGGATTTTTGCCTTTGATTTTTAGCCTCGTTCTATGGATTCGCCGCCAAAAAACTGATGACAATACGTCCAATCTGGAGAACAGACTTTCCGCAGTTGAGAGCAAATCTGACGTAGTGATTAATGCCATCGACGACGGCGTTCTGGCTATTTCCAAAGACGGCAACATCGAACTGATAAACCCATCCGCCCAACAAATCATCGGCTGGGACCAAGGCGACGCGCTCGGGCTTAATTGGAAAAGCGTCTTAAAACTCGTTACCTCAGACGGAAAAGACGTAGAGGACCTCGATAATCCAATAGCCCAGTCCTTATCAAAAAACCAGCCAACGCACAACGATAAATTATTCCTATTGACCAGCTCTGAAAAACGCATTTTAGTATCAATCGTCAGCTCTCCAGTCGGCACGGACGGCGAAGGAATTATCGTAGTTTTCCGCGACATCACCAAAGAAAAAGCCGAGGAGCGCGAGCAAGCCGAGTTCATCTCCACCGCCAGCCACGAGATGCGTACGCCAGTTGCGTCAATTGAGGGCTATTTGGGTCTGGCGTTAAATCCAGCCACCGCTCACATCGACGAGAAAGCCCGCGATTTCATTACCAAAGCCCATGAATCAGCGCAACATCTGGGGCGCTTATTCCAAGATCTCCTCGACATTAGCAAAGTTGAAGACGGGCGAATGAAAAATAACCCGAAGATCATCAACGTGAACGAATTTTTGAAGGATATTTTTGATGGTCTAGCAACAAAAGCTGATGAAAAGCAGCTCAATTATATCTTCATGCCAGACATAATTGATGAAGGTAAGGAGAAGTCATTGCAGCCGATTTTTTATGCCAATATTGACCCTGACCATTTTAGGGAAGTTGTCAGCAATCTGATTGAAAATGCCATCAAATACACGCCGTCGGGCGAAGTTGTCGTCAATATTACCGGCGACGATAAGCAGATTTCCGTAAGCGTAAAAGACAGCGGTATTGGCATTCCCGCCGAAGATATTCCGCATTTATTCCAAAAATTTTATCGGGTGGACAATTCTGACACGCGAGAAATTGGCGGAACTGGCTTGGGGCTATATTTGAGCCGCCGCTTGGCCGAGGCGATGTCTGGAAACTTGCGAGTTGAAAGCAAATATAAAGAGGGAAGTACTTTCTATTTGGAAATTCCTCGCATGAGTAGTTCGGAAGCCAAGCAGCGATTAGAATCTGCGGAAGCTAAAGATTCAATGCCAGATTCTACCGTTCCAGAAGAAACTGAAATTGCCGCAGAAGAGAAGGCGGAAGATATCGCGGCTGAAAAAAATAATAGCGAAATTGCCGATTCAAATCCAGCCGCAATCGCAACTCCAGAAAATCCAGCTCCATCCGCGCCCGCAGTCCCGACGACCCAGCCAGAAATTCCACAACCAGCCAGAAATTCTTCCGAGCCAACGTTGGCTGAAATTGAGGAAGAATTGCGAAGAAAACGCCAGCAATTGTCCATACCTGGACGCGAATAATAGCCATAAGAACTATGGATTTTTTGTCAAAACTTCAGTATAGTATAAACATATGACAAAAATTTTATTGGTTGAGGACGACAAAAGTTTACGCGAAATTTACGGCGTACGACTTTTGGCGGAGGGCTACGATATCGTTTCGGCGGGCGACGGCGAAGAAGCTCTGGCCATGGCAATTAAAGAACGTCCGCGATTAATTTTAAGCGACGTGATGATGCCGAAGATTTCCGGATTTGATATGTTGGACATTTTACGCTCGACGACAGAAACAAAAGACGTTAAGGTGATTATCATGACCGCGCTATCCTCAGAGGATCAGAGAAAGCGTGGCGAGCAACTTGGCGCTGATAAATACTTGGTGAAGTCTCAGGTGGGAATAGAGGACGTTGTGAGGGCAGTTCACGAAACTTTGGGAGATCTTCCAGGAGTCGGCACAAATCCAGTGCCAGTTTCACAACCAGCTCATACATATGAGCCAGTCGCTCCAGAGCCTCAGCCAACACAGATTCCAGCGCCGCAGCCAGTTACTAGACCTGATATTTCTTCATTGTCACCGCAACCAGCCGCCCCCGCTGCAACGCCAACAACTCCTGCAGTAAATCCACTCATACAACAACATCCGCAACAGGCATTCGCGCCGGCGCCGCAGCCGCTACCTCAACCAACTCCAGCAGCGCCTCAACCGATTCCAACACCTCAGCCGACAACCCTGCCGCAGCCTATGGCGCCATTTTCATCGCCCGCACCACGACCCTCAGGGCTTGGTGACCGCATTATTCAACCTTTACCAGCTGACGATTCTCAGAATTCGGTAGACATCTCTAAGCTTATGGCAGAAGAATTAGACAATACACAGAGAATTTCTCAACCAACTCCAGAGCCTCAGCCAACACAGATTCCAGCGCCGCAGCCAACGCCAAATCCTATTGAGCAAGCTAGCGTAATACCTCAGGTCCAAGCACAGCCTCAGGAGCAAAGCATCCCACATCAACCATCAGAAACTTCTCAGTCGCCACAATTTCCACCGATAAATCCACAACAATGATAAGCCCAGACACAAATCAAGAATCTTGGCGCCTCAACAAATTCGTGGCGCTTTGCTTGGGTGTTTCCAGGCGGAAGGCTGACGAATTGATAGAGAAGGGAAAGATTACTATTGACGGTCAGCCCGCCAGATTGGGTCAACAAATTTCTGACACAAATAAAATTTCCTATAACGGCAAATTGCTAGAATTACAGTCCAAACAACTCATCATCCTACATAAACCAACAGGATACTTATGTTCGCGCGCTTCTCAGGGCGGCGTTCCGACAATCTACAAATTGCTACCGAAGAATCTTCACCACTTAAAACCTGTTGGTCGCCTGGA
>CAUTMN010000006.1:0-27207 GCA_963539955.1 uncultured Candidatus Saccharibacteria bacterium
AGGAATCGTCAAATTCGGCGAACTTTCGATGCATTAGGCTACACTGTCAAAAAACTCCACAGAACAAACTTCGGCAATTATTCGCTCGGCGACCTCAAGAGAAGCGAATGGCGAGAAGAGAAATTCACGAATTCATAATTTACTCCGCAGCTCTTTACATTTTACAGTAAATATTGTAATATAGCTTTTGTGCTAAATTTGATAGAAAGTGTAATTGCAAAATGGAAGCGCTAGGGCGCGAACCTGAACCCTTGTCCTCAGAAAAACTAAAAGCAGTCGTATGCAACCTTAAGGAAGAAAGGTCGAATACTATATATGAACTGTTCTATGAGAAGGACGAGTCCAGCATTTTACCAAAATTCCTAGAAAACCAAATCTACGCTTACATCGAACTCATTAAAGAGGTCGAGAAACGTACTAAGAAATTTAAATATCCTATATCCGTAGCGTTCAAAGATGACGACAATAACACTTACTACTGCATACATAACCCCGAAGAAAATTGCTACATAACACTTTACCCAAATCCAATTAACGAGCAATCTCCAAAAGCCTACATTCACAATTACGCCAGAGAATATGATAACGAGAACGAGGAGTACAAACTAGTCGTAGCCGAGCCTGAGGAATTCATAGCAGAAAATAGCTTGAGATGTTTTGAGGATTTCCTGAAAATAGTCCGCCCATGCGAGGCTTACATAAACAGTGTTCTCGCCAAAATGCCTTAAAACTGCTATAATATACAATCATGTCTAAATTACCAACAGTCGCTATCATCGGGCAGGCCAACGTCGGCAAAAGCTCATTATTTAATCGCTTGACGCGCTCTCGCACTGCCATCGTCGCCAGGGAAGCTGGAACAACTCGCGACAATGTTGTTGGTAAAGTCTCATACAAACGACGCAACGTCGATTCCACGCCGTCAGATGACTATTCGCAATTTTGGCTCATCGACACGGCTGGACTTAAGACTGCCGAGGACGAATTTGAAGCAACCATTCAGGACCAAATTGCTGACGCGTCTGCCGCCGCTGACGTAATCCTCGTAACTGTCGATTCCACTGCATATCCTTCCGACGCTGATCGACAATTAGCCAAAAAAGCCCTAAAAAGCGGCAAGCCAGTCATTTTAATCGCCAATAAAGCAGACTTAAAAGGCTCTCTTCATGTTGACGAATTTAAGCGGCTTGGCATAAAAACCATCATAAAAACTTCCGCCGAGCACAGCATTGGCATTTCGGAGCTTCTTGATAGCATTGCCGAACTTATTCCGCCAGCCACCGAAACCGCGCCTGACGACATTATTCGTGTTGCACTAATCGGCCGCCCGAATGTCGGAAAGAGTAATTTGTTCAATACTTTGGCGGGCAAGCAGCAAGCCATCGTCGCCAACGTTGCGGGTACGACTCGCGATGTAAACCGCGTTCAAGTTCGTTATCACGGTCAGACAATTGAGTTGCTCGACACTGCTGGAGTCCGCCGCCAGGGAAAGCAGGAAACGGGAATTGAAAAGTTCTCAGTTCTTCGCACAATGCAAGCCATCAACGAAGCCGACGTTTGTCTGCTTCTTATGGACGTCAATGAGCTTAACGTTCAATTGGATCAGCGCCTAGCTGGAATTATTGACGAGGCGGGCAAGGGGCTTGTTCTGGTCGTCAGCAAATGGGACTCCGTCGAAGGTAAAGACGCTTACACACACGATGAAATTGCGCCACAAATCAGCTATAATTTCAAGTTCACACCGTACGCGCCATTGATATTCACCTCTTCCGTCACTGGGCAGAATGTCGCTAAGTTATTCGACCTAGCGCTTGATATCTATAAGCGTCGTCGCCAAGAATGTAAAACTCGCGCCTTAAACGACATTTTACAGAAAGCCATCGCCGCGCATCCGCCAGCTGGTCTGAAAAATTCGCACCCGAAGCTGCGCTACATTGTCCAGACTGACGTTGCTCCGCCGTGGTTTGTTATATATGGTAGCAATCTGAAATTTGTCCACTGGAGCTACAAGCGTTATCTGGAGCGAACTTTACGCGAGGCTTTCAATTTTGCAGGAACGCCAATTAAAATGTCTTTCCGTGACGAAAAGCAATTAAAAGCCAATCGTGAACGCGTTGCTCGCGGTCTGGCACCAGTCACCAAAGCCTACAAGCAGGCCAAAAACGCCGAAAAACAGCTATAAAACCACATTTTTTGACAAATTCTCTTGACATTTTGAACTATTAGTGATAGTATATACACTAGCTTTCACAATGTGTGTTAGCTTGCGTCAAATCGACGCACAGTTCTGCGGAGAGTTTATTTCTCCGCCCGACTCCAGAAGAGGAGTTATCATGGGAGAGCAGATGCTCAAAGCAATGATGATCATCGCGCTTGGGATGGTCGCTGGAGCTGGCCTCGCGGGAGGCCTCGCGGGAGGCCTCGCAGGAGCGGTCGTAGGTAAGGCAACGGGAGTTCCCGTTGTCATAACTGCTCCAATCGGAGCAGCTCTCGGGGCTGCAGCGACTGGTACCGCCGCGTACCGGCGCATCTGGTACGGAGGCAAGAGGGACAAAAACCCTGCTGACGATCAGTAAGCCCGCTCGAAAATAGCTCGCTCGAAAATAGACTCAATTCGGTTAGAAATGCATGTTTTGCATTTCCTGGATTGAATCCAGTTTTCGGCTTGAGTACGTTTTCGAGCGGGCTATTTTCTTTTATAACGAATCTTAGCTGTATTCGCTCCATAGATGCGTGTCTATGCTGATGAGTCGGAAACGACGAAAGCGAACTTTATTCAAACATCATCAATTGTGCCGACAAAACCTCACGCGTAATTTCGTCCGCACGTTCACCAATTAGCACAATTTTTGCTGGCTCTTCCGCCGCAGAATTAGCTATTTGAATCTGATTTTCCGTTGCCTCCAAATGATGCCGCGCGCCATTATCATCAATAAAACAGCCCTTCATTCGCCTGAGTTTATAAGCATCAAAAAGTTCCAGCCAAATTTTTTCCAGAGTCGCCGCAGCAATTTTCATACCAGAAACATCCAGCACGGCATACGTCGGATTATCCGGCACGACCAACTCGCCGTCATACTTATCAAAAAACGTTAGTAGTCCCGACGGCGTGGTTAATTTACTTAGATCAAACCGACCGCGTGGCGCGCTCAATATTTTTCCGTAAGGCAGGGAGCTCAGCTTGGATTCATATCGTAGTCGCTCGTCGTCACTTAGCAGATCTTCTTTGGTCACTAAAATCATATCCGCCGCTTGCAACTCAATTTCATGTGCCGGCTCAATTCCATGTAAAATCTCATGCGCATCAATAACATAAAAACTCTGCGCCAACTCATACTTATTGAATATTTGTGCATTAATCAATTTCTCAACCAAATTCATCGTTCGCGCCACACCAGTCGCCTCAATAAACACTGGGGCGGGGGAATTGCGACAAAAGTCAAGTAACATTCGCGTCAATGCATGCTTCGACGAACAACAAACACAATCGCCAGCCAAAGTCGTCACAATATCCGCCAGCTTTTCCAATCGATAACCGTCAACGTTTTCATTAGCATATTCATTCTCAATCACCCGAGAGCCCTTGTAGCCACTTTGTTGCAATAAGAACTCAAGAACACTAGTTTTTCCAGCGCCCAACGAGCCATTCACCAAATACAACGGAACTTTATCGATAATCGCTCGCCCATCATCAAACGGCGCATTAATGCTAAATTCCAAATCATCGTCGCGTTTTGCCATATGCTTATTATACGTCATTTTCACAAGGTGATATACTAAGTCTATGAAAGTCATCTTAGCACTGGGAAATCCAGGTGAAAAATACACAAACACGCGGCATAATGCTGGGTTTTTGGCTATTGATAAATTTGCGTCAGAGAATAACGCAGTTTTTTGCAATAAGCCAAAATTTTCCGCCGATATCGCCGAGCTGAATATTTCTGGGGAAAAAATCCTGCTGGTTAAGCCAACTACTTTTTACAATGAGGTCGGAATTTCCGCTCGAGCAATCTTAGATTTTTACAAATTGACATTGGACGATTTACTAATTATTCACGATGACACAGCGCTGGACTTTGGTAAAATTCGAACCCGCAAAGGCGGACGAGACGCGGGCAGCAACGGATTGAAATCTCTCCATTCTCACGTCGGATCAGATTTTTGGCATATTCGTATTGGCACAGACAATTTGCTCAGGCGTCAAGTTGGTGACGTAGATTTTGTCCTAGGCAAGTTCAACTCAGACGAGCAGGAAATTCTCCAAAGCTGGATATTGCCCGAATCAATTAATTTGATCGAGAAATTTATTAACGAAACTATCGAGCCGTTCAGCATAAAATATTAACCAGATTCTAGCGCCGTTTTCGCGGCACAATTTTTGAAGCGCCGTTCTTCAATTGCTCTTCGGCTTGATGTAATTTTGTAGTCGCAGCTTCTTGTAGATTGATCGATCGAGCTTCTAATATGCTGCTGCCGACCGCCAAACTCACAAATAATAAGCCCAAGCCGCCCGTCGCCCATTCCGGCAATTCCAAGTGGAATAATTTGGCAATCATCATCACGCCGAGCGCCATAATTGCCCAATGAGCGCCATTTTCCAGATATTTATATTTGCTGAGCGCGCCCGTTCGTAATAAATATACGGTTAGTGATCGAACCCAAATCGCTCCAGCACCCAGTCCAGCCACGATTAGCAGCACGCTGTTGGTAATGGCAAACGCACCAATCACACCGTCAAAACTAAAGCTGGCGTCCAAGATTTCCAAATATAACAAGCTAGCAAACGCCGCCCAGCCGGTTTTAATCTTAACGGATTTCGCGTCATCTTCATGGAAAAATGACCCAAATAGCTCCAACCCAATATGCAACACAATTCCAAGAACCGCTGAAATCAACACCAAAGATTTATGCGGCGCCTCGACTGTAAAATACAAAACAGCTGCCACGCTAAGCATTATGCACACCTTAAAATTCTCAAATCGCCCAGCCTTCGCCAAAATCGGCTCAACATGTCGCATCCAGTGGACGCGCTTGTTGTAATCGATGAAATAGCTAAGTCCAATCATAATCAAAAACGCACCACCAAACGCGTCAATCATCGGCGACGCCTCGTGCAGGATCTTGCCGTACTCGACAGGTTTATGTAGCGCCAGATTGACAACATCCATAAATCCATGACCGCTCGCAATCATCACAATAGCAATTGGCAATATAAATCGAACGACAAACACTGCCACAAATATGCCAGCCGTCAGGAAGACTTTCTGCCAAACTTGGCTCATTCCCGCCAAAACCTTGCTATTTATCACCGCGTTGTCGAAGCTGAACGTAACTTCCAAAACCACCAAAATAGTAAATAGCCAAAGGCCGCTAACGCCCATATGGCTAAAAATCAAACTGCCCAGACCTAAGGTTAAGAAGACTGAAAACCAGAAAATCCGAAACGGATGATGTGAATGTAAAAGATGCTTCATATTGATTTAGTATAGCATAAGCATGGAGTATAATTTTATATATGGCACAAAAATCGCCAGACGGTCGCATAAAAAAGTTTTTATCAGCCAACAGTGAATTGATCGGTTGGGTGGTTTTTGGCGTCCTTATAATTTCTATTTATCAATTCAGCTCGCGATTCAGCGTTATGTTATTAAACGGAGAATTTGCAGAATGGTGCAATAAATTACTTCCATCATTACAAGATTTCATCACACTGACGTTAAGCGTAATTGTCGAGGCGGTACCATTCTTAATTTTAGGAATTATCATATCCGCGCTTATCAGGTACTTTCTATCATCAAAAGATGTCTTCAAAATGTTACCAAAAAACGTCTTTCTTCGACGAATTATACTCTCTATGATCGGGCTAATTTTACCCGTGTGCGAATGCGGTAACGTGCCAATCGCGCGCAGCTTAATAGCGAACGGATTAAAACCTGCCGACGTTATTAGCTTTCTTTTCGCCGCGCCAATCTTAAACCCGATAACCATAATTTCAACCATGACCGCCTTCAGTTTTGACACCCGAATGGTTTGGTGGCGAATTATTTTTGCGTTAATTATCGTACAAATAACCGCTTTTATCGTCAGCTTTTTTAAGGAAGATTCCATCATCAATCCAGGGTTTGAAAAACTTTGCCACCCTCATAATCACGGTTCAAAATTGTCAAACATATTCAGCTCATCACGTGATGAATTCTGGCAATTATTTACTATGTTGGTCTTAGGTGCTAGCATCGCAGCCGCCACACAAATCTTCGTTCCGCGATTCATCATAAATGCCGTCGGCGGCGACATTTTCCTGTCAGTCATATCCATGATCACGCTAAGTTTCATCATCTCGATATGCTCCAGTATCGACGCATTCTTCGCACTGGCTTACGTGCGAAATTTCACGACAGGCTCAATTTTATCTTTCTTGCTATTCGGACCGATGATAGACATTAAAATGATTACGCTATTAAAAACAACTTTTCGCTGGAAATTTATTGCAACAATTACCTTAACTGTATTCATCTTGTCACTAATTGTCGGGCTGGGGGTTAACTTATATGTACACTAACCTTACAAAATCAATTGGCGGAATTGTCGTTTGCACATATATTTTGCTATTAGCTTGGCGCGACCAACTCGGCTTTTACGTTCATCCACGTTATCACACATTCGCGGTCATAATTAGCGCAATCGGCGTTATACTTTTGCTTATTGATATAATGTTGCAATTAAAAAATAAACCCGTAAAAGACAAATATAGAATTAGCTTGAAAAAAATTGCCCCAATATCTTACTTTGCAATAATTATATTATCAGTCGGATATATATTGCCGCCAAAGCCACTTTCTCCAGGCAGCCTTGCGCAAAAAGAAAGCCCTGCGATTATTGAGCCCGAAAGTCGTTGCGAAACACCTCAACCAAAAGAAGGCTCTTCTACAATCTCAATAAATCGCTGGAAAACCGCCATAAATTCCTGTAAAGAAGCTGATTATTTTAACGGCAAAGACATCACCATAACTGGCTTCGTTTCAAATGATCTGTTAAAAAACTATGGCTATAACTACTTCAATATTGCCAGATACGTTATAAGTTGCTGCACTGTTGACAGCGTGCCTATGAAAATCCTGGTCGAGAAAAACTTTTCAACAGACTACCCAGACGGAACATGGCTAATCGTCAAGGGCAAATTGTCGCAAAAAATCGTTAATAGTCAAGCTGAATATGTCATAACCGACGCACACATCACAAAAATCAATCAACCCAAATATCCTTATGAACTACTCGGACTGTAGGTCTATTGCACACTTGTTGCAATAAGTTATAAACTATTGATAGCACTATGCTAAATGAGATATTTGAACGCCACAATCTTCGCCTGACAAAACCGCGCCAGCAAGTATTCGATATCCTACAAAATTCAGACGTACCTCTTACGGTCGGTGATATTGCGAAAAACTGCAAAAACATTAACCGTGCCAGCATTTACCGTACGCTGCTGATGTTCGATAATCTGAACATTATAAACACCATAACTATTGGCTGGAAGAATTATTACGAGTTAGCAGAACCTTTTATGTCACATCATCACCATCTATACTGCATAAATTGCCAAAATGCCGAGCCTATACAATCACAAGAACTCGAAAAACTCATAGATCTCATCGGTAAAAAACATAATTTCATAGTTACAAAACACCACTTTGAGCTGGAAGGTATTTGCGAAAAGTGCCGATATATTATAGATATAGAAAATAAATAATTTTTCCCAACAAAAAAGCGCCAGGTAAGGGTGGGCATCACCTGACGCTTTTTTACCCTTCAACCCACCCGAGCTACCGTATCAGCGAAGCGTCGCGACTAAAACTCCAAAAGTCCGCGCCTGACTATTATCAACACCAATTAGTGCTCGCCTCAACAGAGGTCGCCTTTGAAAAAGGGCAGTTAAAGGGGTTAGTATGCGCGTAACGTTGAACCGCAAAAAGTGGAGGGTAAGAATACTTAATGCCATTGCGCGCAACCTAACATATAGTTAGAATAGGGGGTATAAGGTGCGTTTGGTTAATGATTACTTAACCAATCGTCCTTGATTATAGCAAACATTTGACAAAGTGTCAATACTTTTTACCACATTTTTTATGGAAATCAATAGAATTACACCAGATGAGCATATTTTCTCCCAGAGATTAGCACATATTGCCAATCCACCAAAAAGCTTATGTTATATGGGAAAATTGCCAGAAACAAATGCGCCTGTCGTATCAATCGTCGGGTCCCGTAAGCCATCTGCCTACGGAAAAGAAGTCACCGAGCGATTAGCAACAGATCTGGCAAAAGCCGGATGTGTAATCGTGAGCGGGCTGGCGTTAGGCGTGGACTGCATTGCCCAAAAAGCTGCCATTGAAGCTGGCGGAACGGTCGTGGCAGTCGTCCCAAACGAACTTCCTGATATTTCGCCGCGGACCAATTATCAACTAGCCATGAGCATCATAGAGCAGGGCGGCGCGGTCGTTTCAGAATGGATGAAGGGCGATAATAAAATAGTCAATCGTTGGAGTTTTTTGGAGCGCAATCGGCTGGTTAGCGGGCTGGCCGATGGAATTATTATCACCGAAGCCGCCGAGCGAAGCGGCACATTAAATACAGCCTCGCACGCACTGAATCAGGGAAGAGATTTGTTTGTAATTCCCGGGAACATAACCAGCCCACTGTCGGCGGGTTGCAATACTTTATTAAAACAAGGGGCGTATTTGGTGACAGACGCCGACGATGTTTTATCAATCATCGCGCCAGAGAAATTGCAAAAAGACAACGGTCAAGAATTAGCGGCCAGCGCAACAATTGAAGAAGCTATTATCATAAAACTCATCTCAGAAGGACTTCGTGACGGCGATGAAATCCAACAAAAATCCGGATTATCCGCGTCAGACTTCGCCACGGCACTCACAATGCTAGAAATCAATGGCGTGATTAAGCCTCTCGGAGCTAACAACTGGACATTACGATAATATTGCTGTTTTGACAAATTGATGTTATTATACGGACTATGAAAAAAGCCCGAGAAGTATTTCCTACCGTCCGTAAAGTCGCTAAGGACATCCTTACTGTTCCTAATTTAATAAGCGTAGCTGGCGCCACTTTAGCGATACGCGGATCTGAGAAAATCAATACAGCTGGAGGTCTGGCGGAATGCGCGGTCGGGCGATTAGCTGACGTTCTGGATGGCAAAGTAGCACGCATGACAGGGCAGACTAGCAATTTTGGAGCAGCCTTAGACGCCACAACAGACAAAATAGTTATGGCAAAAATCCTCTATGAAATGGACAAAAAAAGGTTGGCTCCAAAGTATGTTCTTGGCACCGTTGCGATACTAAACTCGATAAACGCCGTGGCTACTGGAATTGCCAATTTACGTAGCGAGGAGAAAGCCGAAACTCGACCAACCAAATCAGGGAAGGTGGGACTAGCTATGGAAACGGCAGCCTTAGTCGCTTATGCCGCCGCCGAGCTAGTCGACAAACAAACCGACAGTCCAAAGCCTGCCGAGATTCTACGCAAACTAGGAGCTGGAGCATTCGCTGCTTCGCTTCTGCCCGCCGCGCACGCAACATGCACCTATATAGAACGCGCAATTAACGGCAACGCGAAAAAAGAAAAGCCAGAAGAGCCATGCCAAATAACAGATGTCAATCGCAGCCTCGGATCAATGGCAATGCTCGGTCGCCTCAGTGGTCGCTCGTAATAATTCACTTTGCGGTTGTAGCCAGATAGTGATTTGTTATAATATAAAGTTATGAAAAATCTCGTTATCGTCGAGTCACCAGCCAAAGCTAAAACCATCGAGAAATATCTCGGCAAGGATTTTCACGTCCTGTCCAGCGTGGGGCATATTCGCTCGATTGTTAAAAAGACGAAGGATGGAACGCCGCCGATTGACGTGGCTAACGATTTTTTTGCAATTTATGAAGTTGATCCTGAGAAAAAGAAAGTTATCACCGAACTAAAGAGAAATGTCAAGGCAGTTGGCAAGGAAAATGTTTGGCTCGCAACCGATGAAGACCGCGAAGGAGAGGCCATTGCTTGGCATTTGTGCAAGGTGCTGGATCTTCCAATTGAAACAACCAAGCGAATTGTTTTTCATGAGATCACCAAAGACGCCATAACTAATGCAATTAAGAATCCGCGAACCGTGGATATGAATTTGGTTCAAGCGCAACAAGCCAGGCAAATTCTTGACCGACTGGTTGGTTTTGAGCTCAGTCCAGTCGTCTGGCAAAAAGTTCCTGGCGGAAAGTCAGCTGGTCGCGTTCAGAGTCCAGCAGTGCGATTACTAGTCGAGCGCGAACGAGAAATTATGAAGTTTGAGGGCAATTCTCAGTTCAAAGTTACCGCCATTTTTATTCACGACAATCAAGAATTCAAGGCCGAGCTTAATCAAAAATTCGATACAGAAGAAGCGGCGAACGAGTTTCTGAATAGTCTGAAACCCGCCGAATTTGTTGTTAGCGATATCTCAAAAACTCCCGGAACGCGTAATCCAGCGGCGCCATTCACTACGTCAACCTTGCAACAGGAAGCCAACTCTAAACTCGGCTTCAGTTCCAAAGCAACCATGGCCTCGGCGCAAAAATTGTACCAAGACGGAAAAATCACCTATATGCGTACCGACTCGGTGAATTTGAGCGGTCAAGCCATCGCGGCGGCCACCGATTTCATCAAGCGTCTTTACGGTCCAGATTACTCAACAGTTCGCAAATTTAAGACCAAATCCGCATCCGCCCAAGAAGCTCACGAAGCCATTCGCCCGACGGACATCACTCTGGAAACCGCGTCTAATAATAGCTATGATCAGAAATTATACGACCTAATTCGACGCCGAACTTTAGCGTCACAAATGTCGCCAGCGAAACTAGAAAAGACAACTATTACAATTGATATCAAAGGCGATAAATTACCTAAGAGCAAAAAGCCAGCTCAATTTGAAGCAAAAGGTGAAGTTATTACGTTTGACGGATTTTTGCGCGTTTACGGCGGTAATAAAGATGAGCTTCTGCCAAAGTTACAGTCTGGCGATGAAGTCAACTCTCACGACATTACGGCTCGTCAAACATTTACACGACCGCCAGCTCGCTACACCGAAGGTTCGCTAGTTAAGAAGCTGGAGGAGCTTGGAATTGGTCGTCCGTCAACTTACGCCACGATTATTGACACTATTCAAACTCGCGGCTACGTTGAAAAGGGTGACAGCGAAGGTCAACCGCGTGATGTAATTGTCCTGAACTATAACGGCGAGGAAGTCAGTCGAAGTGTTGTCCAGGAAAAAACTGGCTCGACACGCGGCAAGCTTATTCCGACGCCAAGCGGCGAACTGATTGCCGATTTCCTGACGGACCACTTTACGCAAATTGTCGATTACGATTTTACTGCCAACGTCGAGACGGAATTTGACAAAATTGCCGGTGCTAATCTGGAAAAAAGCGCAATGCTGCACGGATTTTACACGCCTTTCCATAAATTAATCGAGCAATCTGGCGGGATCGACCGAAGTAAAGTCGGCGCTAATCGCGAAGTTGGAATTGACCCGAAGACAAATAAGCCGATTATCGCGCGATTTGGGCGATTCGGTCCAATGTTACAACTTGGCGAAACTGACGGCGACGAAAAGCCACGTTTTGCGCCGCTGCCAAAGGGCGCGAAAATTGAGACAGTTACTCTGGAGCAAGCATTGGAAATGTTCAAATTGCCACGCGTCGTCGGACAAACAGAGGACGGGCAAGATATTAAGGCGAATATTGGACGATTCGGTCCGTATATTCAAGTCGGCAAATTGTTCGTTTCCATTAAGCCAGAAGATCCGCATAGCATAACTTTAGAAAAGGCGCGTGAACTTTACGCCGCCAAATTAGAAGCCGAAGCCGCTAAGAATATTGCCGAATTCCCGGATGGAGTTAAAGTTCTTAATGGACGATTCGGTCCATACATCACCAACGGCACTAAAAATGTCAAAATCCCTAAAGATACGGATCCGAAAACTATTACTCACGAAAAAGCTCTGGAGCTATTAAGCGCCACAACAGCGAAACCAACTCGCAAACGCGTAGTTAAAAAAGCCACCAAAACATCCACTAAAAAGAAATAGCGCTTTCCATACTATCCAATAATTCCGGATAATAAAAACTCTTCATATAATCTATTGCAAAAAACGTAAAATAAATGCTATAATTTATATCAGCAATTATGGCATTTATCTATTGACTTTTGTCAAATGCAATTGTATAATTAAAAACATATTTTCAATCAATATAACCTGTGGTGAGGCAGAGAGGATGTTTCTAGTAGCATGAGCGAGACAGCAAAAACCGAGCAAAGCGCCAAATTAAATTCTGTCGTCGATACTATTATTTCTAAGATTCCGCAAGAGCGCGAGAAGGAAATTATTTCTCGACGATTTGGTTTGTATGACCGAAAAGAAACGTTAGAGTTAATTGGCGATATGTTCGGCATTACTCGCGAGCGCGTTCGTCAGCTAGAAAAAGCAATTTTAACGCGTCTACGTGCAGCTGTCGCCGAGGGAGAACTTCCTTCGGTTATTGCTATGGAAAAAGAAATTACTTCGAGTTTGTCTGAGATGGGACGAGTTGCGCGCATGCAGGATTTGGCGTCGCATTTCCTCGGTAAAGAAGCTACTGCAATTGACCGCGCTCGTGTGGCGTTCATTTCTGAACTAGCAGAAAACATCACGATTGTTACAGAGAATGACGATTATTACCAAGCGGCAGCAATTGACACTCTCGGCAATGAAAAGCAAATTAGAGCACGAGTCGAAGAAGTTGTCAAAACTATCAAAAAACACGGCGAGCCCGTTACTGCGGAAGAATTGCACAAAAAATTGGACTATGAACATCCTTCAAACATTGCAGCCTTGGCTACCGTTAGTAAAAAATTGGCTAGCTTGAATGATCAATGGGGACTAGCCAAATGGCCAGCGGTCAACCCAAAGAATATCCGCGATAAAATCTACGTCGTTCTGGACACAAATGGCTCACCGATGCATTTTTCCGACATCGCTAAGGGAATTCGGGACAGCGAATTTAACCGCCGAAGCGTCACGACGCAGGCAATTCACAACGAACTCATTAAAGACAAGCGCTTTGTTCTAATCGGTCGCGGTATTTACGCGCTCGCTAGCTGGGGCTACAGCCGCGGAACCGTAGCAGATATCATTACCGATATTTTGAAGAATTCCGAAACTCCGCTTCACCGTGATGAAATCGTTCGTCAAGTCCTCGACAAACGACAAGTCAAGGAAACTACTATTCTATTAAACCTTCAATCAAAGCCACAATTCAAACGCGTCGCTAAAGCCACGTACGTTTTTGAAGAAGCCGCTTAAGCTAAGTTGCAAACTTCTTTCAGAGGTGAGATAATTTACACATAATGCAGATTATTTCTTGGATCATCAGCACATTATTGCAATGGTACGTTTGGATGCCAATCGTGGCAGTCCTGATGTTTTTGACGTGGCGGAATTATCGGAAAATCGAAGATTTTACCCCAGTTGAGAGTGTACTTTTGATTCTGGAAATCCCACGCACCAACGATAAGCAAGAGCTTGCCGCCGAGCAGCTATTTGCTTCACTGCACGGAATTCTTCGCGACAATAAAGAATTGCGATTATCTGGCGGACACCAAGAGCATATTAGCTTTGAAATCGCCTCAGTCAATGGGCAAATTCGCTTTTACGTTTGGGTGCCAAAAACCTTGCAAAGTTTCGTCGAAGGACAGATCTATTCTCAATACCCAACCGTTCAAATTCACCAAGCCGACGAAGATTACACCGAGCACGAGCGCGACCACGAAGTTGCTTACTCGACAGAATTGACATTAACCACAGATGAATTTCTCCCAATTCGCACCTTCCAAAACTTCGAAGTCGACCCGTTGGCGGGCATTACAGGCATGTTGGCAAAATTGGAAACCACTGGTGAAGAATTGTGGATTCAGGTGCTAGTCAGACCAATCCCAGATGACTGGCAAAACGCCGCTGACCGATATATCAATAGCATAAAAAATGGACGAATGTTTTCCTTGCCAGGATTCGGCGGCAGCATGCAGTGGCTAATCGGTGTACTTGGCGCGTTATGGCAACCACCAGAGCAGGGAGTCGGACAATCAACAAAAATCGAGCTCTCGGACCGCGATAAAACTCGCATTTCTGAAGCAGAGAAAAAGGCGACCAAGCTCGGATATGAAGTAAAGATTCGCTTGGTTTATATGGGCGAAAGTCAGACGAACGCTAAGCTTCGCATGCAGGCGCTCGTCGGCACATTTAAGCAATTCAACTCGACAAATCTCAACGGATTTCACGCCGTCAAGGGTGCGTTTGGTAAAGAATTTATTGATAAATATCGCAAGCGTTCGTTCATCGGCGACGGTTTCATCTTAAATATAGAAGAATTGGCGTCAGTTTTTCACTTGCCACACACTAACGTTGAAACGCCAAATATAGTTTGGGCAAGCTCTAAAACCGCAGAACCCCCATCCAAATTGCCAGTCTTAACCGGCGAAGATGTCAACGATGACCAAATTTCTGCCTTTGGCGTCACTAATTTCCGCGGCATCAGCCACCAATTTGGCATGTTGCGCTATGACCGCTCGCGCCACGTTTACATAATCGGGCAAACGGGCGCCGGAAAAAGCGGACTATTAGAGCTCTTCGCCTTAAGCGACATTTTCCATAATCAAGGATATGCCATCATCGACCCGCACGGCGACTTCGCAATCAACAATATGAAATTTATCCCTGGCAGCCGATTGAACGACGTGATCTATTTCAACCCAGCCGACACCGCGTATCCTCTGGGATTCAACCCACTCGAAGTCACGAACCCTAATCAAAAAACCAACATCTCATCAGAGATCATCGGCGTTTTGAAGCGTATTTTCGGCGATTCGTGGGGACCGCGACTTGAATATATTTTGCGATACACTATTTTAGCTTTGCTGGACCGACCAGAAGCGACGATGCTCGACATTACTCGCATGCTAACAGATAAGGAATTCCGAAAAGAAACGCTGACTTATTGCCAAGACACCGTGGTTCTGCAATTCTGGAATGTTGAATTTGCCAGTTGGAATGACAAGTTTGTCGCCGAGGCAATTGCGCCAGTCTTAAATAAAGTCGGGGCTTTCACCGCCAATCCAATCATTCGCAATATTATCGGACAACCGAAATCCACGTTCAATATTCGCCAGATTATGGATGAAGGAAAGATTCTAATTGTCAATCTGTCCAAGGGTCTGATAGGCGAGGACAATGCCGCCATCCTCGGTTCGTTTTTGGTCACAAAAATTCAGCTTGCCGCTATGTCTCGAAGCGACATTCCTGACGTCCGTGACCGCCGCCCATTCTATCTTTACGTCGACGAATTCCAGAACTTCGCCACCGATTCGTTTGCGACTATTCTATCCGAAGCTCGAAAATATGGCCTTAATTTAACCGTTGCCAATCAGTACATTTCCCAGATGAGCGACACGGTTCGCGATGCGGTTTTCGGCAACGTCGGCACCATGATTTCTTTCCGAGTTTCTGCTGACGATGCACCGATTCTTGCCAAACAATTTGAGCCGAATTTCGAGGCAATCGACCTGCTTCAAATGCACAATCGTAATTTCGTTGTCAATATGGTTATTGGCGGCGAAAAAACTCCTGCATTTTCTGCTCGCACATTGGAACTTCCGCCAAGCCAAGCCGACAACACGCCGCACATTATTGAACATTCGCGTCGCATGTATTCGCGAAACAGGGAAGATGTTGAGAAGGAAATTGACGCCGCGATAAAACCTGTTCGCAACCAGAAAAAGCAACCAGCCAAACCTCAACCGCAGCCTGCAAACAACGCTCCAGCGGTCAATAGCCAACCGGAAAAGCAGCAACCCGCAGTAAACAACGGTGAAGTTGTTCTGCAAATTCGTGGCAACGATAACACGCCTACAGAAACCGCAATTAGCACAGTTACGCCGCTAGCTTCAGCCACACCAAAAAGACGACGCCGCCGACGAAAAAAGAGCACTACCGCCGACTAAAAACTATTCGTATCGCCACTGACGCATATCGGAATTGTAAACGTCGGTGATTCGCGGAGAAACCAACGTAGAAGTCGGTCCAGACGGCACCGATACGGCGTTTTGTTTAGTCAAGAAGGTGAGCAATTTCTGGTTTTGATATCGCAGGTTTTTCGGCAATGGTTGACTAGCCACAATCTCAGCTTGCGGCGTAGACATCACAAAACCCCACTCGCCAAATGATGGCACATTGACCGAAAACGCCGTCACATATCGCTCTGGATGAGATGATTTGACGGTGTTCGTCACCATATAAAAAGCATGTGGAGAGAAAAATGAAGACGTCGCCTGCGTCACCATAACGCCACGCTCCGTTAAAATATTGCCAATTTGACGATATAATTGCTCAGAATACAACTTGGCTAATTTTTCATTCGACGGATCCACCAGATCAATCAACACAACATCATATTTATCCTTGGTAGAGAAGGCGAATTGAAAAGCGTCTTGATTGACAATGGAAACGCGCGGATCATGCAGAGAGCGCTGATTTATATCAGTGAGAAGATGATTAGTTTCCGCCAGATTAGTCATCACCTCATCGATATCAACCAACGTAATATGCTCAACGCTGGGATATTTCAAAACATCCCGAGTCAACAACCCATCGCCACCACCCATAATCAGCACACGCTTCGGATTAGCAACTGAAGACAGAGCGGAAGCGGACAGCGTTTCGTGATAACGTGCTTCGTCAAGGCTGGAAAACTGCAGATTGCGATTCAAAAACAACCTGGTGTCATTTTTATATCTCGTCAGGACAATTTTCTGATACGGCGTCTGCTGCTGCCACATCACCGGATCCTTGTATGTTCGCTTGTCAATTCCGTGCTCAATTTCCGTCACATAAATAAAGAACCCCAAAAGCAACATTGTTGCAATAACGCTAATTGTCATCACAATTTTCGACGCTTTCATTTGCTTAAGAATCAGAACCGCAACGCCAATATTCAGTGCCGCCACCAGATACGCGCTACGCATTAAACCAAGATACGGAAGCATAACGAGCGGGAATAATAGCGACGCAATTAACGCCCCAAAATAATCGAGCGCTAAAATCTTGCTAAATAATTTCACCGAAGACTTGCGACCGAACTCCTGAAACATCTTCATTAAAAGCGGAATTTCCAGCCCGATACAAATACCAATTGCCAAACTTATGACGGCAAAGATTAGCCAATGCGAACGCGTAAAAACGAATCCCAAATACATCAACATCACCGAATTTCCACCAATTAGCCCCAGAATAATTTCGTTTGTTGCGAAGCTGGTTGCTGGATGAAGCCTGATGTAATTGACCAGCAGCGAGCCAATTCCCATACCGAACAGCGTCACGCCAGTTGCCAGACTAAAACTCAAAATCGAATCGCCCACCAGATATGACGCAGCCGCGCCTAAAATCAGCTCGTAAATAATTCCGCCAATTGCTACCAAAATTGCCGCCGCAAATAAAGCAACTTGCTCCCGTTTTTTTGTACTTGATCGTGACATTATAACTCCTTTTATTTACCAAGCCCGCCGCTACTGCCGCCGTAAACACTGCGCGATCCGCCGTGACCTCCGCCATTACTATTGTCGGAATTGTTGTCGAAGATGAATGCAAACAAAATAATAGCGATAAATATGACAATAAATATAATCGTCGTCCAGTCAATCGGTTTAATGGTTCTGCCGAACATTTCCTTCTGTTCTTTGTCGCTCAACTGAATCTTACGATAAGCGTCGTACTCGCGGTTATTATACTTCTCAATCGTGATCAGCTGACGGTTTTTCGGCGCGCTAGTGTCTCTCAAAGTAGCGTACGCCATCAGTTCTTTCGGGAAAACTTGATACGTGTTTTTGCCCTTGATATTCATAATTTCACCAATGCCAACCTCATCAACCACCACAACGTGATCCTTGCCGTCCTGCTCGGAAACGGTGAATGATTGACCTTTTTTCAATTGCGTTGGGTCAATTGCCTGGGTGAAACGAATCGGCTCGTACAGAGAAACGGTTTGATCGCTGTGATCATACTCCACCCAACTATCATAATCAGCCAGCCCAGTAATCTCCCACTCTTCCCAGTAGTAAAATCGCTTATCTTTATTATCCCATTCGCGAAAAAGCAGACAGCCAACAACTCGTAAATTAGTTTTCTTTCCAGTCAATATTTGGTTAATTTTAAGTCGCGCCTTGGTTCGTTTCATATTACAATGCTATCTCTTTCATAATTATGTTTTCTGCACCCAGCAGCCGTGCAATCAGCTCTTTTATTTGTTGCAATTTATCATCATCCAGCATTTTACAAGTTGTCATCGCTATATACGCCACGCCGCTTTCTGGCCACGTATGAATCGCGATGTGCGACTCCGACAAAAGCAGGGCAGCGCTAATTCCTTGCGGAGAAAATTGATGCATTACCGATTCCAAAGAATGCAAGCCCGCCAATTCCGTAACATTTCTTAACATTTTCTGCAGCTCATCCGCGTCATTAAGTAAAGCAGAATCAACTTCACTCACTTTTATGGTTATAGATTGGACCGCGGACACATGCATATTATAGTAATTATATCACCTCTAGGGCGCCAGGGGTAAAGGTAAAACGCGATTCTTAGGGGGATATCGGCATTTAGATTGTTGGGGAATTATAACCAAATAATACAGAAAAAATCCCCGAATCCCATTACCGGGATTTAAGTGGGGATTCTTCTGGAAACATCCCCTCAGAGGATGAACCTCTTAAAGGGAGGGGATATTGATAACTCCACTATAGCAAACAATCCTCAAGATATCAATGATCAATAGTCTGTAAATTTCTTAGAAGACAGGTAATAGGGCGGAATACTCTCTATGAGGGCAACATAAGAAAAGCCCCTGTGTCGCCAGGGGAACTTATCGAACCTGGTTATAACACAGAGGCTTCTGATCGTAATATAGCACGAGAAGCCCAAAGTGTCAACGATGAGAATGATTACGCCACAACAAGAAAATCCCCATGGAGCCAGCAGGGACGAACCCGTCAACTGAGTTACACCATCTAGGGGATTCTCATGTGGATAGTATAACAAATAATACAACAGGGCGAAATACTCTTTATGAAGGTAACGTGCGAAGCCAAGAAAAAAGCCGCCCAGGCGACCTTAATGGTGCGCCCCGTGGACAAACCTAACGGGGACTGGGCGACCTTTCTGGTGTCAATATAGCACAAGAAGCCCAAAATGTCAATGACGAGAACAGCCATATTACATACTCCATGGAGTAGACAGAGGCGAACCAGTACACTACTAAGAAGAACGAATTAAAGAGTTTATGGAATAAGACAGAAGGTCAATTTAACGACAAGACACACCTAAACCTGCACCACAACCTATTCAACAACAACACTATCGTGTAGGAGCTATCTGTCGAGATGGCTGGCAATCACACGCTACTGGAAGAGGAGCATGTTCACATCATGGTGGAGTAAGCGAGTGGCTGTATGAGTGATTGGCACGTGTGGCTTTTCTGTGGCACCGCTGCATTTATTTCTGTATATTCAGTCATAACCTGGAAACAAATAATGTGGCTATATACGCTGGCATCGCCATATGGAGTTGATGATAACGATGTTGCTATAAGGATGTTTTCATGGAGCGCTCTGCGTCAGTTGGCTGCTAGTACCTTTTCCATACCAGCATTCATTTTGCTTGGTCAAAAATGTATAAGTAGTATTCCAACGGAGTTTGTTACTGTTCCATTTACTTTAGTTATTGCTACAGTAATATATACACTTGGATGTAGTTATTCGGCACCAGAAAAAGCATTTTATAGGCTCAAAAAGTATGGATACTTAGCGGAGGATGCAACTGGTAATGGGGGATGGATAGAATTTACCATTCGCCATTTTATGCAATATACCTATGGGATGGTCCTATCCCTTATCGGCATTATTGCAGTGTCTATATTTCTTCTGTATATAGCGTTATTCTAGCGTGCTACACAAAAATGCTGCACTACAACCCTACCATCACCTACACCGATACCGGTGTAGGTATATTTAGGGTCGAGCATGGCAGCTTTGTGCGGCGGTGAACTAAGCCACCAATCTATAGATTGCTTTGTATCTGTTCCGCTATCGTTCCAAGTCAAGTTTTCGCTGGCGTTTGTGCAAGCGGCAACTTGAAGTCTCCTCATTTCTTCTGTAAGCGGTTGGTTCGTGTCTGGCATGTAGTGTCCGCGATAATTCCTGACTATCATGTCGTCGGCTTTCATTTGAGCGGTCTTAGATAAGTTTGGGTGCAGTTTTAGTGGTGCAACGCCGACTTTGGCTCGTTCAATATTGACAGCGTTCAATATTGACAGTTCTGTCGGTGGTTCTACCTTTTTGCTATTAGATAATTTGTTGGGATTTTGAAACGAAGGCGATTCTACGACAGGGGTTGTCTTTATTATCTCTGCATTACGTTGAGCAACAAATAAATAGGCAGCAACTGCGCCAACGACTACTGCGATGCTAACAAAAATGACAAGAATAAATTTAGTCTTTTTCACGCCGACAGTATAACTGAAATCATCAGATTTGTCAATAACACTCCAAGTTACAAAAAAGGAGTGTTTTTCTTATGCAAGGAAATGAATCATATCGTCAGTACCTTCAATATCACGCAAATAACCACCCGTCAGCAACCAAACGAGCAGAAGCCCAAGCCCTATTAAATGTTACTGGAGATGACGGCGGACTTAACGGCTACTTCCTAATGGGTAATGGCACTAATAATAAAGGTCAAACTGTCGGAGAACAAAAGTCTAATGGCTACACTGCGTCATCCCTCAACCGTTCAGTAAATCCGTGGTGGATGAATTCATATGCTAGTTGGCGAGACAGATACAACAAAAAAACAGGCCTACCGCCTGAATCTTTTGCAGAAACATTTTAGCTAATGCTTTATTTTAACCTGTAGTGTTATATTGAAGTACCGAAACGGTACAGTAGAAGTATATACAACTAAAGCAATATTGTAAACCCTAAAAGTAAACGATATACTGAAAATAATTAAACAAGGATATCACACAATGAAACAATCATATTCTATAGGTCTAGACATCGGCACGGGTAGCGTAGGATGGGCGGTCATCAACGAAGATTTCAGTCTGCGTAGACATAAACATCAGAACATGTGGGGAGCAAATTTATTTAATGAAGCTCAAAAGGCTGAACTAAGACGATCATTCCGCTCATCGCGCAGAAGGCTCGCCAGAAGAAAGAGACGTATCACGCTATTGCAGCAAATATTCAACAATGAAATCTGCAACGTCGATCCCAATTTCTATCTACGCCTGACAGAATCCATGCTCTACATAGACGATAAAAGCTCGTCCTTAGATCTTGACGCCAACATATTATTCTCAGATCACATATTTACAGATAAGATATATAGGGAAAAATATCCGACAATTTACCACTTACGCAGCGAACTATTTCACAACCCAGGAAAACAAGATATTCGCTTAATTTATTTGGCGTTACATCACATTATTAAATATCGTGGCAATTTCTTAATCGAAGGAGGAGTAGACGGCGTAATTTCGTCATTCGATAGCCAAAACTTGCAAAAATTCATGGAGTTTATTGGAGCTGGAGATAAAGAAGCTAAGCAGATTAAGTCCATCTTTCTAAACCAATCTCAAACGCGAAGCGCTCGAAAATCAAGTATAATTCAGCTGTTACAACCTTCTGCTGACAGTAAAAACATTATAAGCGAAGCTGTTGGTGCAGCAATTGGACTAAAATGGAATGCAGAAAAATTGTTTGATGATAAATCCCTTGAAATAAAAGGAGAATTTTCTGATAAGAATTACGAAGATCAGCGAGACGACATAGCCGCAGCAATCGGCGACGATCGATACGAGTTGATAGAAACCTTAGAATCGGTCTATCAATGGACAATTTTCAGTCAGTTTATCAGGAAAGATAGCTGCCTGTCTGACATCATGGTCGAAAAGTATGACGCTTACCGTCAGGATTTATCAGACCTCAAAGGGCTATTCCGAGATTTTCTCTCTAAAAAAGAATATAAATCATTTTTTCACGGAGATGCTTCAAAATTTGATTTATACAACAGGCACAAGATTGACGCAGACGATCTATATAAATCAATTAAAAAACACTTAGGCGAATCGGCTAAAGATGATGCGCGATATCAAAGATTTGAGAAACGGGCGGAATTGGGCGAATTTCTATCCAGACAGCGAATACGTGACAATGGTGCCATACCACACCAAATTCATCAATACGAGCTTGAGAAGATTATAGATAATCAAGCAACCCATTATCCATTCTTGGCGCAAAATCGCGATAAGATTATTAGCATTTTCACATTTAAATTGCCGTATTACATCGGACCATTAAAAACGGGTGGTGATTTTGCCTGGTCAATCAAAAAGAAAGACGGCGTAATTTATCCGTGGAATTTTAATGAAATCATAGACGACGAAGCTTCAGCTGAAGAATTTATCGGGAGAATGCGCAACAAGTGTACATATTTACCAGATAAAGATGTACTTCCCAAGAATTCATTACTTTATCAAGAATATGAGTGCCGAAATGAACTAAAAAATGTAACAGTTAACGGAAAAAGGTTAAGCCCAGATATTCAAAATCGCATAATTGACGAGCTATTCACGAAAGAATATTCCGTTAACTATAAAAAACTTGCAAAATATCTTTACGACAATCAAATATACGACACTAGTTCGCTAGTTATTACTGGAACAGCCGACGATAAATCTTTCATGTCGTCACGAAAATCGTACATAGATTTTACTAAGAAAGTTGGAATTGAAATCACGCCAGAAAACAAAGCGGCAATTGAGGAAGTAATAAAATGGATAACTCTGTTTGAAGACAAGAAAATCCTGTCAAAAAAACTACAAAAATATAATGACATTTTTAGCAAAGACCAGATCGATAGTATTTTGAAGCTAAAATATACAGGCTGGGGAAGACTATCCAGTGAATTACTTGACGGAATTGCGGCGCACACTCGTTATGGAAAAATGACAGTTATTGAAGTAATGCGTCAATGTTCTGATAATTTTATGCAAATTATCCAAAGTGACCGATATGAATTCAAAAAAATCATAGAAGACGCTCTTTTGAAAGATGCTACCCCAGAAATCACCTATGATGATATTAAAAATCTCGCAGCATCTCCGGGGATTAAGCGCGCCCTCTGGCGAAGTGTTCGGATTATAGATGAAATTGTCGATACGATCGGCTATGGTCCGAAACTGATTAGCATTGAGATGGCGCGAGGCGAAGAGGAAAAAGTCAGAACAAAAAATCGATATTCTCAGCTAGAAAAGATGTATAAAGAATTATACGGAAAAGAATATAATAAATCTGATATAAAGCCTCAACTGGAAAATTATAAAGATTGCCTTGATAAGAAAAAATATTACCTGTACTTCTTGCAAAATGGCAAATCTGCATACTCAGGTAAAAAACTAGACATTGAAAACGGACTTAAAGATTGCGAAATCGATCATATTTTGCCACGCTCATTGACAAAGGATGATTCTCTAGACAACACCGTCTTGGTATTGCGAGAAGAGAATCAGCTAAAGCTTGACGACTATCCAATATCGCCCGACGTTCAAAAAAAGATGTTGCCAATCTGGATGTCTTTAAAAAACGCCAAATTTATGTCACAGCTCAAGTTCCAGCGATTAACTAGCCAGAAGCAGCTATCAGACGACCAGATATATGGCTTCATTAATCGCCAATTAGTTGAGACACGACAAATTACCAAACACCTGGCTAGAATGCTAACCGAAAAATACAAAGACTCATCAACAGAGGTGTTTACTATTCGCGCTGGCATGAGTTCCGAATATCGCCGCATCCACGACTTGCCAAAATGCCGCGAAGTAAACGACCTCCACCACGCAAAAGATGCCTACTTAGCAGCAACTCTAGCCCAATATGTAAAAGTTCGCTATCCAAAGCTTGACAAGGAGTTTATCTACGGAGAATATAAGAAATTCAAGTCGGACAAAAAGAAGAACAGGGAATACGGCAGCTTCATCTTATCGTCAATGAAATATGATTTTACCAACACAAATACTGGTGAAATTGTCTGGCAGGGTAAATCATCCTGCGAAATCATTGATAAAACGATGAAATATAATGACTGCTTGATTACGAAAAAAACCGAGACTGGTGATAGTCAATTCTATAAACAAACTATTTATAGCAAAAAATCAACCGACCCTAAACCTACAATACCTATAAAAGCAAATCTACCAACCAATAGATACGGTGGATATTCTGGCGTGCAAGCAGCTTACTTTGCGGTGATCAATTATTTAAAGCAGTCAAACAAAAAAGAATCTCCCGCAACTGAGATAATCAGCATTCCAGCGCAAATATACACCTTAGAGAAGACTCACCCAGGATCGATAGATAAATATATCCGAGATAATTATAAAGATGCCGTAGTGCTTCTGCCTAAAATACCGATTAACCAAAAAATTGAGTATGACGGTAACGAGCAATTTATAGTTGGCAGTAGCGAGGTTACTAACGCCAAACAATTAAAACTTCCTTACGATATCGAATATGCCATTGCAATAGCGCTAAAGCGCGGAATTCCACGCGTTACGATTTCAGAAGAACAAGCCGACGAAGATGATAAATTACGCGACAAACGCAATAGACAAATCGAAAAAAGAACTAAGGTTATTGATGGAATAAATCGCTTTTGGAAGGTTTACTCTGACAAGCTCGCTAATCAATATCAACAATTCAGAAAGGCGGGGGATAATGCTCGCAATGCAGCACCAGAATATGACAAACTATCAATAGACGACAAAATAGAGGTTATTAAACTAGTTCTGGTGGCTACGAGCGCTGGATCTGGTCGCGTAGACATGAAAGGTAGCGAGAAGAATCCTAAATTCCCAGAGTTAGGTCTACCGAATTCATTTGGTCGCATGTCAGGAAAGGCTATAGACCCCCTCAATGTTACCTTCGTCTACGAGTCTATAACTGGCTTGCACTGTCGAAAGCTAAACGGAAAATCATTAGGGCATAAGCGTTAAGATATGTCTTGGCGAACTGTAATCGTCAAAAATCGCTGTAAATTAAGCTATAAAAATGATTATATGCTTATTACTAGCGACGGCAATGAAAAAACACTCCACATAAGTGAAATTGGCACTTTAATAATTGAAAATACCGCTGTTAATCTGACGGCTTATCTACTGTGTGAATTATCTCGCTATAAAGTCAAAGTGATATTCTGTGATCATCAGCGTAATCCGTATGGAGAGATAATTCCTTATTACGGATCTCACAACGCAAGCAAACAGATGTCAAAGCAAAGCCAGTGGTCGCAATCGACCAAAAATAACTTATGGAAAACAATTGTTACTCAAAAGATAATTAAGCAAGCCCAGACGATCTATAGAGAAACTGGCAATAGTTCCGCCTGCGAAGCGCTAATGAACTTCGCCGCGAACGTATCTCCCGGAGATCTCACCAACAGGGAAGCTCATGCAGCCAAGCTCTACTTCAAAGAATTGTTTGGTCCAAAATTTTCACGAGATAGCTCTAATGACATAAATGCGGCATTAAATTATGGCTACGCTATTCTTCTGTCTGCCTTCAATCGAGAGATCACAGCTACTGGATATTCAACAACTATAGGTGTCAATCATTGCAATGAATACAACCCGTTCAATCTTACTTGCGACCTTATGGAGTCGTTCAGACCCATAGTCGACAGCGAAGTTTACAAATGCCGCAATTTTGCATTTGACGACTTCTTTAAGAGTAGACTGATTGAAATTCTTAACCATAAAGTTGTTGTCCTCGGCAAAGAACAGTTCCTGTCAAACGCTATCAGTATCTACGTGAAGCTATTTTTCAGGACAATGGAAACAGGGGACGACGAGCTACCTGAGTATGAATTAATATAACTATGAGAGTGCGCTATATGAGAATGATTATATTCTTCGACTTACCAATGACCAATGCTAACGAGCGTAAAACATACACCACTTTTCGCAAAAGACTCACTCAAGAAGGATTTGTTATGATGCAACAATCCGTCTACACTAAATTGGTACTCAATTCCACAAATGAAAAATCAACCCACGACAGAATCAAAAAAATAATACCAGAAAACGGCATAGTTCAATTATTGACCGTAACCGAAAATCAATTCGCATCAATGGAATATCTGGCTGGAAAATATGATGAATTATCAATTCAAAATACAGACAGGACAGTAATTTTATGAGAATTAAAGTTTCAGGATTCGACAATGCAGCATCAATACCAGAAAATGGTGGAATTGCGACACTAGCCATTCACAATGATTTGTTTTTTAGAAAAATTATAGAAAATATACTTGATGCATACACAAAAAGAGAAGAGAATAATCGCATTGTAATTTGCGATGATAATTGTAACCCGCTAGATATAACAAAAGACTCACTAATAATTACCGACATATATTCATACGATCTATCCAGTCGAACTATTACTGCGGCGTTATATAAAAACATTCAGGACAACAGCGATATAGATCAGACAAAAATAGAGCAGATAGAATCAAGCATATTTGATATCCTTGATAATATAAATATCGATTTCTCACAAAATTTGAGTTACCAATCAACTATTTCCATGAATGATATCTTAAAGATGGCGCATGTGGGGCTGGAGGTAAATTTAAGGAATAACTATATTGATAGACTTTATGGTATCATAGATTCAGCGCAACAATTACTGTCAAAACAGCTAGTAGTTTTGATCAATCAGCGCCAACTATTATCACATAGCGAGTTGCGGGCTCTTTTACAATACGTAGAAGATAATCATTTTTCAGTACTTTTTATTGAAAAAATCTGTAAAGACAAGTTAGACGGCGAAGGGCTTTTGTCCATAGATGACGATTTCTATGATTTTAGTACTAATTCACAATAATACCAGGTAAGCACTACCACGTTTACCTCTGTAAAACCGCGCACATGAGGTTTTACAGTAGTGTTATATTGAATAGTACTGAAACCTGCCTCAAAATCAGCCACGAATGAAGTTGGTTTTACAGTAGTGTTATATTGAAT
>CAUTMN010000007.1:0-24969 GCA_963539955.1 uncultured Candidatus Saccharibacteria bacterium
GAGCTGGTCTGCGTATTTGTCACTTCAATTTGCTTCGAACTTGAGTTAGATAAGAAAGCGCTGGTGGCTACGCTGCTATTACTCATAATTGAGTTATCAAACTTCGTACCAGTATCTGTAATTGTGGCGCCAGCATTATCTCTAAAACGAATGTCTAGTGACCCAGGAGCGGTCTTAAATTCTGGATACATTGTGTAGCTATCAATACTAGATCCAGGAGCGACAGTCGTGTCAGTTGCTACGCGGACGCAATAACTTTCATTCCTGTCGAGCCCTTTATCAACAAGCGCCAAATCCCACACACCCACTTCGCCAGCAGATATTTTTTGTGCATTAGTAAATGTTCCAGCTGCCCCGCTTTTTCTCACGATACTTTGAGGTCGAGAAGTAGTAGCTCCTGCCGGCAATTCTGGATCGGTTGAATTGCTATTTATATTAGCGCCGTCAGCGGGACCGCTCGCAGAATAAGCGAGTTTTGACGCTCCAGTCACGACTTGCCAATCTGAACTACTTACCGCCGAACAAGTTGCCGCGCTGCCCTTTTTTGCATATTCGACACGCAGCTTCATTGACGAGGATTCAACGGTTCCTCCCGGAGGCGCAATTAATGTAGGGCTCGTAACAGGGCTGTTGCTCGACTGACCATTTCCTATTTGCCCCCTGGCGTTACCACCCCAACAGTATAATTCGCCACCCGTACGTAAGGCGCATAAAAAGTCCCTACTTACGTACATAGAAGTTTCACCAGAACTCGTAAATGGAATATTCACTTTTGTAGGAGCGGGCAAATATCCCGTAGTAAACCCGCTACCCATTTGACCTTTAGAATTATCACCCCAACAATAAACTTCACCAGTACTTAATGTCATACATGTAAATTCCTCACTTGCATAAATCTTTTTAACAGTCTTTCCTCCAGAAAGGATACTACTGCCAAAAGGAACTATTGAAGCAGTATTTCTATAGCCAAATGCTGTAACGCCCAACTGACCCTTGTTATTTCTTCCCCAGCAATAAACTTCTTGACCGCCAGAAATAATAGCACAGGCATGATAACCGCCAACAGCTATTGACTCAACCTTTTTCCCAGTGAGACCTTTAACTCTGGTGGGATATTTAGACTCGCCGGACGCAGTTCCCACACCAGTCCCTCCGCTGCTATTATTTCCCCAACAAAATACCGATCCCTGGACCGTTACAGCGCAGGTAAACTGATTTCCTCCAGCAACCTGCTTAACGGACTCTCCCTCGAAAGATTCCATTTTAACACCTACTGGCGTGCGAGAACTTTTACCTTGTCCATCGCCCAGCTCGCCCGTGCTTCCTTCACCCCAACAGTACAGATTTCCTAATGAGTTAAGTAGACAAGTGTGTCGATATCCAGCAGCGATCTGAGAAACGCTGGAGGCGTAAGTGTCCGCGACTTCAATTGGAACTTTGCTTGCAATTGTAGTGCTATTACCAAGCGCTCCGCCACCCGCCCAGCCCCAGCAATAAGCCTTATCGTCAGAAGCTATCACACAAGTATGATCAATTCCCGTAGTAATTTGTTTAATAGTCTTACCATTAAGAGTGCCCTGCGCATATACAGCCACTGGAGTTTTTGAAGAGCTATACGCATTATTTCCAAGCTGACCACGCCCTCCTTCACCCCAGCAATAAGCGTTATCATCTGACATAATAACACAGTTACGACTTTGCGAAACTCCAGATTCAGCTAATTTCTTAAAAGACACACCCTTACTTTGCAAACCAACCCTCAATCGAAAATCAGCGCCGACTTTTGGTAATGTGGCAGCGGTGTTGGTGGTTGCCAGCGGACTGCCTGGATTAATACTACTAGACGATTCGTACAGTCGATAAGAAACCTGACTGACTTCAGACCGACCATTAGCACCAGGAATAGCTGCACGACTTTGCTGAGAACTCAAAAATATAAATCCTAAAGCTGCGCTAACGACAATAAAACTGCCAAGGGCAAAAAATCTCTTGGCTTTACGGTCTTTTATTATGGATAGCGATCTATTGTACTTCATAGTGGTGGTATAAATTAAGGATAAATATACATCACAAATATACCATAAGCACTTTACATAAAGCAAGTAAAACTAGAACAATTGGCTGCCGAATTTGGCGATTATCGCGACAATTACCGCGACGACCAGCGATACTACAACAAGCACATCATATCCACCACCAACTATCTTCTGTGCACAACGACAAGGGATATTTTTCTGTAGAACATTATAACGCGTCAAACCGAACATAATCATCAACATCCCAAGGTCCAAGGTCAAACACCATGGACAAAGCACGCCAATTTCGACGTAGCTCATATAAAACATCCAAATAGCAAATATCATTCCGATGACAGCACCAGCCTGCGCCGCCTGCATAAACCACTTTGGAAACTTCGCTCCCGCCAATAATGCCGCTGCAATTGTTACCATAACAGGCAAAGTCATCACGCCGATAAAACTATTTGGGAATCCTAAAATAGCCGCCGACCAATGATTCGCCACCGCCGAACAGCTCAGAGCCGAGCTAAAATCGCAGCTTAATACGGCGTGAGAGTTTTTTGCTAGCTCTAACGCCTCAATAGATAATACGAATGAAGCCAATAACCCTAATCCACTACCGACAAGCATTATAAACGCCGCCAAATTTTGCTTTTTCAAATCTTCGTGAAATAGCCAGTTTTTGATTTTGCTAAACATAAAAACTCACTTCGCTAATTGTTGGTAGTGGCAAGCCACGCCAAAGGTTTTGCAATTGACCACTGTCGCTCAGCGCGATAATTGTTGGATACTCCACAATGTCATACACTTCGCAAAAATTATTACCTTCTGCAGAATCAGGGCTCATTTCCTCCAAAACCTGACCAGTTTGTCGGCTAAAATCACGCAAAAAGTCTGAAACTTGGCGCGCATAATCGCTTTCTGAACGATAAATCACAATTACTCGCATTATAATTCCCGCTCGCCCTTACTGCGTCGCTTTGCTAAAATCTCCACAAAATCATCCAAAGTCTTAAACTCGTAAAAAACACTAGCAAAACGAACATACGCTACTTCGTTGCGTTTTTCTAGCTCGTCCAAAACTTGATCACCAATCTGTTTTGACGTAATTTCCGATTCGCCCAACGCATATAAAGAGTCTTCAACCGCCGTAATGATATTATCGACTTCCTCGTCAGACTTAAAGAATTTTCCGACCGAACGGCGTGTAGAATTCGCCAATTTCACTCGGTCAAACAGCTCACGATCGCCATTTTTCTTTATCACCGCCAGGTTCGGTTTTTCAACTCGCTCATACGTAGTAAATCGCTTGCCATCTGGAGTTTCTCTGCGACGTCGAATTGCGGCACCGTCAGAAACTTCGCGTGATTCAATAACGCGACTATTGCCGATATTAAATACCATTTTATTTACTCCTTGTTCTTCTTTCGTCGCCTCAGAAATGCCGGCGTATCATCCTCATCATCGTCAGCTTCAACGGTTGGGCTTTCCCAAATATTAGTTTCTGGCTCGGCCGTAAAGCTTTCGGCAGATTCTTCCTTGTCCAATTCCAAGTCAATATTTTTAACCATTTCGTCATCAACTTCTGTTTCGGCAGGTTTTGTATCGTCGCCTACAGTCAGACTAACTTCCTGCTGGCGGAATGTATCGCTATCAAATCCTGTCGCAATCACCGTAATGACCAACTCGTCTTCCATTTCTGGCTTCAAAGTCGCGCCAAAAATAATGTTGGCGTTCGGACTAACAGCACTAGTAATAATTTCTGCGGCTTCCTGAATTTCCGCCATACTCATATCGTAGCCGCCAGTTACATTGAATAGCACACCCTTGGCGCCATCAATCGACACCTCAATTAGAGGACTTTCAATAGCTTGTTGCGCCGCCTGAACCGCTCGGTCATCACCACTTGCTCGCCCAATTCCCATCAATGCTGAACCAGCATTACTCATAATCGCCTTAACATCGGCAAAGTCAAGGTTAATCAAACCATGCTCAGTAATCAGTTCAGAAATACCTTGAACGCCCTGCCTTAAAACATCATCAGCAATTTTGAAAGTTTCCAACAGAGGAGTTCGACGATCAATAGTTTGCAATAATCTGTCATTTGGAATAGTAATCAAGGTGTCAACCTCGCGCCCCAAGTGAGAAATCGCCCAATCCGCGTTAACTCGACGCTTTTCACCCTCAAAGCTAAACGGTCGAGTTGCCACGCCAACTACCAAAATGCCTAGTTCGCGTGCCACTTCTGCCACGACATAACCAGCACCAGAACCAGTTCCGCCACCAGCACCAATTGTCACAAATACCATATCCGCGCCTTCTAGCGCTTCCCTGATTTCATCACGAGATTCATTAGCTGCGGCCTCACCAACAGTAGGGTCGGCACCGGCACCCAAACCATTAGTTGCGTCACGACCAAGGTGAATTTTTATGTCAGCCTTCGAATTATGCAACGCCTGGGCGTCTGTATTCATAGCGATAAATTGAACGCCAGTCAGACCGGCATCTTTCATTCGGTTAATAGCTGAGCCACCAGCGCCGCCGACACCGACGACTTTTATGCTGGCAAATGTTTGAACTTCACTTGGTTGTATTTGCGGCATATATTCCCTCTCTTAATCCTTACATAAAGTATATCATTTATTTAAATCTAGCGAAAATATTTTTGAGTAAACCGCCAGCTTTTTTAGTGACATCATTTGCGCCAACTATCGGTTTTACCTGCTGCGAAATGCCCATAGAATCAATCAACATCAGACCAACCGCAGCCGAAAATTCCGCGCCTTTCACTTCATCGCTAACTCCGCTATAGCCAGCCGGAACACCCAAGCGTGCCGCCACGCTCAATTGATCTTTTGTAAACTCTACCATACCCTTGATTTTCGCCGCACCACCAACCAACACAACGCCGCTCGGTAGCTTTCCTAATCGTCCAGCTCGCTTTAGCTCTTTAGCAATTGCTTCAAAGATCTCTTCATAGCGCGCCTGAACAATCTCGTCAATTTCTTCTTGGTTAAACTTATACGTCTGCTTTTCGACCTTCGTTTCAACTTCACTCAAAGTCTCGCCGCCAAATCGAGCATACGCCAATTTAACAACTTCCGCAATCTCCGGATCCGTCCTAAGCCCAATAGCCAAATCGTTCGTTACATTCTGACCGCCCATTGGGATAACCGCCAGATGCTGCAAATCGCCCTCTTCGTAAATAGCAATTCCTGTAGTTGCCGCACCAAAATCAATCACTGCAACGCCATTTTCACGCTGACTTTCCGTAAGAACGGATTGAGCTGCCGCCAAAACCGACGGAACAACAGACACAGCCTCAACCTTAGCCATTTCCGCCGACTTCTGTAAATTAGTAATGTGTGGCACCAAACCAGACACAACATTCGCCCTAATTTCCAGACGCGCACCAGTCATACCAATTGGATCTTTAATATTATCCTGGCCATCCAGTCTATACGCGTGCGCAATAATATCTAAAATCTCTCTATTCTGCGGCACTTTCCCAGTTGTAGCAACTTCCTCCAGCCTTAATATATCATCGTGCGTAACTTCATTATTAACAGTTCCAACGGTAATCATTCCGTCGGCTTTTGTACTCAATAAATGAGATCCGTTAATACTCAATGTGGCCGCGTTAATCTGATGACCGCTCATTCGCTCGGCTGACTCCAGGGCCTTATCAATAGCTTCGGCTGGGCCGCTCAAATTCGTTACGGTTCCCTTTCGCATTCCGCTATTCGGCGCTTCACCGACGCCAACAATTTTTGGCGCACCATTTTCTGCGTCAATATAACCAACGACACAGCGCACGTTTTTCGTGCCAATATCAATTCCTACCACATATCGAGATTGCTCCTGCATAAGCTCTATTATACAGGTTATGCCTATAATTTGGCAAGTGAATTAGCCTAAAGCTTCGTCAGAATTTCAGCGCCAGTTTCGGTAATCAATACCGTATGTTCAAAATGCGCACCCAGGCTGCCATCTTTCATGCTAATTGTCCAGCCGTCGCTGTCGGTAATAATTTTCTCACCGCCCAAGCTCGCCATCGGTTCAATTGCAATTGTATCGCCAGCGTGCAACATCGGACCAGTTCCTCGCCTGCCGTAATTCGGAATTTCTGGCTCCATATGCATACTCAGCCCCACGCCATGACCAACCAATTCACGGATTATACCAAGTTTGGCCTTCTTCAGTACAGCTTCCACTCCCGCTGAAATATCGCCAACTCGCGTTCCATCGCCAGTTATCGCGTCAATTCCAGCATATAAACTCTGTTCTGTTGCATGCAATAAATGTTTCTTCGCGCCCTTAGGTTCTTCATCGATAACCATAGTAAAAGCACTATCCGTCTTCATTCCACGATAGCCAATTACCAAATCGAAGCTGACCACGTCGCCCTTTTCAAAAACATATTCGGTCGGCAAAGAATGCACCAATTGCTCGTTCGTCGATATACAAATCACTCCCGGGAATTTCACTTCGTCCGTAAGATAAGTCGCCTCTGCGCCAAAATCTTTAATTCGCTTGGCTACAAAATCATTAGCGTCCAGCTCACTCATTCCAGCCGTTACGGATTTTTTCAATTCATCATAAATTGTCGCAAGCATTTTGCCGCACTCGCGCATATCTTTCATCTGTTGCGGCGTTTTTTCTCCGGTGATCAATTGGCTCATTTTACACCCTCAACAATGCCGCGACTAACCAATTCTTTCTCAATTTCATCATGAACTTGCCCGACAGTTCCAACGCCGCTCATATGTACAATTGGAACACCGTTTTCATTTAGATAATCCAGAATTGGGTAAATTTCACCTCGATAAATGCTGAGCCGTTTGTCAATTGCTTCAGGAGTGTCGTCAACTCGACCGCGAACCCTCAAACGCTCCAGAATTTCATCGCGCGGAACTTCCAGCACAATCACCAACTTAACATCTTTTCCGTGATGTGAACGCGACTCAATCAGCCATTTAGCTTGCTCTAATTGCCTTGGATAGCCATCCAGAATTACGCCATTAATATCCTTAGCTTTATTAAGAGCCTCGCCCATCAAACCGTTAATGGTTTCCATTGGCACTAGTTCGCCAGATTGCATACGATGAATCAATTCGCCATCATGAGTATCGCGCAACAGCTGTCCGGCACTAAGCCAACGCCAACCATGTCGCGCCGCTAAAATCTGCCCCTGCACACTCTTACCAGCACCCGCCGGCCCAAAAAATACAATCATTTTTTCCTCCTATTTTGTGAGTTTTTCTTTAACAATTTTTGCCACCAACGCGCCATCCGCAGCATTGCCGACCTTACTTTTTACCGCACCAATAACTTGTCCCATTTTCTGAATTGAGACATCGTCCATACCCGCAATAACTTCTTCTACAATCTTCGAGATTTCCGCCTCGCCAAGTTGCTCTGGCAAAAATTCTCGTAAAATTTCTGCTTCCTTTTCTTCAGGTTCCGCCAACTCCGCACGGTTATTCTTTCGATATAAATCCGCACTTTCGACGCGCTTTTTCACTTCTCGAGCAACGACTTTTTCAATTTCAGTATCATCCAAGCCGTCTTCTCGCTTACCCAAAGAAACTTCTTCGTTTAAGATTGCTGCCTTTAGATTACGCAAAACATCACCACGAAAACGATCGCCGCTCAATAGAGCGGCTTTCATTTCACTAGTAATGCGCTCTTTTAGCGCAGACATTAACGCACCCCTAGGCGCATTTTTGCCGTTTTTTCAGCTCGTCGCTCGCGGCGAATAATAGCTTTTTTACGACGCTCGGTCTTTGAAATTGGTTTTTCAAAACGCATAACGCTCTTAGCGCGAGCCAAAACACCGCTTTGCAAAACCCTGCGGTTGAAACGACGAATGATATTTTCGTTCGCTTCCTTCTGATCTTTACGTGTTACTTGTACCATACTGCAAACATTATAACAGATAAGAAAGTATTTGCCAACTAGATTTAGTTAAGACCGCCATAAATAATATTGAAATCCACTTCTTGGCTACCGTTGACATCTACATCTATTGCCGATATAACATACGCCTCGCGTGTTGGATAGAGCTTTCCATCTGGATATTTCTTAAGTACTGGGCACGTGAATTCATACGACTTATGATTTCTATTCTCTTCCGCATCACACCTCGTTCTTGATAAGTCTATAAACACCTCCTCAGGTACGAAACGCTCTTCTACAGACATTTCTCCTTCGTCATCTAGGAATGCTGTTGCTATAAGCCTTTTTGTATTAATTTCAACTGGAATAGGCTCATAACTATGTGCAGCCATTTCTTGTACAGCTTTTGCGAATTCATCCCAAGAACCAAATGGAACGCTCCCTAATAAGACAGTCTCTTTCCTAACGGTAGTTTTTCTAAGCTTTTCAGTCGCTTCCACGGCTAATGCGCCCATTATTCGCAACTCACCTTCCGTCAAACCTTCTCTACGCCAAACTTCAGCATATTTTTCATAGTTTCCCATATTACCACAACTCCTAAAATAACCCTCTACTTAAAAAGTATTACTACACTATAATACACTATTCTACAAGTAATGAAACTATTACACCTAAACCAAATGTAATAATCGCCCTTCAACTGACTTTATCCCCTGCCATTCATTTACAGTCGGCTGAAACCAAGCAGATACTTCGTCGCCCACTTCACGGAAAAATTCTTCTGGTGCATTAAAAGCCAGCATTTGCAGCGCAACGTCATTTTTATCACGTAAGGTCAATTTCGCGTGTTGCCCATCCGCACCCATTCTCCTCACATTTAAAACCGTCGCTTCAGTTATTTTCAATATAGGCTCCGCGTTACCATTGCCGAATGGCTCCATCTTTGCCAAATTATCAATCAGCTCCTCATTAATTTCCGAAAAATCGTCAATCTCAACGTCAGCTCTCGGTAACAAATATAATTCCTGATTTTTTAATTGCAGCGAATCGTAAAACTCATTCACCCGCCTACGAAAATCGTCAATTCTCTCAGTTGCCAACGTCACACCAGCCGCCGCTCCGTGACCGCCACCTTTAATAATGATGTCGTCAGCTGCACGAACCGCGTCAGCCGCAGAAAAATCGCCAAAACTTCGCGCCGAACCCGTAGCCTCATCACCACGCTCGCCAATTATAAAAACCGGCTTCTTATATTTCTCAACCAACTTCGACGCCACAATTCCGATAACTCCGTGATTCCAATTGCCGCTATTCACCACCAAAACTCGATCATCAGCCATATTGTCCGCCTGCTGGCAAGCTTCGTCAAAAATCTCATCCTGAATACTGCGACGCTTAATATTCAATTCTTCTAGTTTTTCGCTAGCCTCCAACGCCTCCAGCCCATCCCTTGCCGTCAGCATATCCAGAGCATATTGCGCCGTCTCCAATCTACCCGCCGCGTTCATTCGCGGCCCCAGACCAAATCCCAGATGCCTAGCATTAACTTTCTCTGGATCAATTCCCGCCACCGACATCAGCGCCTTCAAACCAGGACGCTTCTGCTTTTTCAAAACCTCCAAACCCCAATAGACATTCGCCCTATTTTCATCCGCCAACGTAACTATGTCGCAAACCGTCCCCAGCGCCACCAGATCCAACAGCCACTTCTCGTAACCGTCCGGCAGCCCGTCCAGTTCGGTTTGCAGAGCTTGAACTAATTTAAACGCCACACCCGCACCACACAAATCGCGGAACGGATATTTATGACCAGGAAACTTCGGATTAACCGCAGCAACACTCGGCGGTGGAGTCTCGGCAACATTATGGTGATCAGTTACCACCGTATCAATCCCCAAACTCGACGCATATTCAATTTCCGCATGACACAAACTTCCTGTATCAACCGTGACAATTAAATCCGCGCCCATATTCCGCACCTTATCAACAGCGCCCATCGTCATTCCATAACCCTCAACAAACCGATTCGGAATAAATGCATCAACTTCCTTAAAGCCAAACTTGCCAAACGCATCTAGTAAAATTGCCGTCGCGCTCAGCCCGTCAATATCATAATCGCCGTAAATAACAATTTTCTCACCTTCAGTGTGTGCCTTTTTCAAGCGGTCCACCGCTTTTTTCATATCTGGCAATAAAAACGGATCGTGCTTTACTGACGCATAATCTGGATGCAAAAACTCCTCACGCGCCGCACGCGTAGTTAGGCCTCGAGCCGCTAAAATTTTCTCAAATAATGTCATTAGTCTTTATCAGCCATGCCACGCTTTGATCGCGCTGAATATTGCTGAGATTTAATCACCATACTTTGCAATTCCTTAAAAATTGGGAATTGTTTATTAGTGAAATACGTACGTGAGTTGCCCTGCTTTTCACTCTGCAAAAATCCAACCTTTTCTAGTCGCTTCAATTCTCGTTGAATATTTCCAGGATCTTCCTTAATTAGCTTTGCTAATCCGCGAACATGTGTGTGAAAATCAGGATACTTAGCGTATACTACTACAATTTTTCGCCGCACCCTAGATGTAATAAAAACGTCTAACATAACCTCCCTAACGCATCTTTCTTAATTAAAGTTTATCACAATTTTACAACACCCGACAAGTTTTTTACTTCCAATTCAAAATAACCTGATTAATTTTCGCTATCGTTTCCTCTTTGGATGGCAATGTATTATCCTCATAATAATGATTTAATCCCATAAAATTCTCCTTCACATCCAAGATATGCATTTCATCAACCGTCATGTGCAATTTATCCACCGCCGCCACGCCACAAAACGGCACCGCAATCACCAATTTCTCAATCCGAACTGACTTCAGAAAACTCAAAGCCACGTCCAAAACTGACAAATCATCGCCAAAACCATCACTCGCCAAAATCACCACCCGATCCTTCAGCATATCCTTATCGATGATTCCACCATCACCCAAAAGCCTATTCATTTTCTGATGAGCCTCGCGCTTTTTCTCTTCCAGATAACCGTGAAATTCACTAGTATATTCATTAATTTCACCGTCAGAAAATTGACTATTATACGTAAATTGCCCAGACTGCGACATCGCCCCGATGCTTAAACTTTCCCCAGGAATCTCAATCCCTTCACTCAGCAGCATCATGAGAACACAGTGAAGCTTCACTGCAATTTGCTCACCAATCAACACGCCACCTTCTCCAATTGCAACCACTGCGCAGTTTTCATAGCGATACTTTTCCAGTACTTGGTCAGCCAGAATTGCCCCAGCCTGCGAACGACTCTCAAAATACATATGCTTATTTTAGCATTTTTTTCGCGATATAATATGAACATGTATTACTATTTGGTTTCGCCAACAAGAATCGTCCGCGCCGACGCAAGCTCGTTTACGTATTCTTCGGAAGAAAGATTGCCGACCGGAATGATTGTTGCTATAGAAATCGGCAAAATCAACGCTATTGGCGTAGTTCTACAAGAAGTTCGGCAGCCCGATTTTGAAGTCAAGCCAATTAGTAAAATCATTGAAGAATACCCCTTGCCAATCGAACTCGTTCAAACCGCCATATGGATGAGTAAATATTACGCTACACACCAAGCGACCGTCTGGCAAGCAATTTTACCCAGCGGATTATCCAAAAAACGTCGCCCATTCCGCCAGTCCACCCCAGTTAATCCAGCAGAAAATCGAACAAAAAATGTATTCACCGATGAGCAAAAAGCAGCTCTCCAGACTATCGAAAATCTCCATTCCGGAACGGTACTTTTACACGGCGTAACTGGCTCAGGAAAAACCCTAGTGTATATAGAAGCCGTAAAACAAGCCTTAGAAGAAGAGCGATCGGCGATAATCTTAGTTCCCGAAATTGCCCTAACTTCGCAACTAGTTACTGAGTTTTCCGCTCATCTGGCAAATGTCATAGTTACCCATTCCAAACAAACCGAAGCACAACGATATGCAATTTGGAAAAGAGCTATTGGCTCAAATGATCCAGTAGTAATCATCGGTCCACGATCTGCCCTTTTTGCGCCCGTGCAACAACTTGGACTTGTGGTAATTGACGAGTGTCACGAACCGAGTTTCAAGCAGGAGCAATCCCCTCGATATTCAGCTCTTCGCGTCGCCTCAATCCTTACGAATCAACATCGCGGCAAGCTAATTCTAGGTAGTGCCACTCCAGCGGTTGCCGACTATTACATTGCAAAAAAATCAAACACGCCAATCATTACAATGACAAAACCAGCAAAACCAGACACCGTTCGCCCCAACGTGACGCTGGTCGACATGACAAAGCGCAACAATTTCACTCAACATCAATTTCTCTCTGACTCACTTCTGAAGTCTATAAACACAGCATTATCAAAAAATGAGCAAGTTCTTATTTTTCACAATCGACGTGGCACAGCATCAATCACATTATGCGATAGCTGCGGCTGGCAGGCTGGTTGTCCACGCTGTTTTATTCCACTCACTCTGCATGCGGATAGTCATAAATTGTCATGCCACATTTGTGGTTTTTCAACCAAAGTTCCTACTAGTTGCCCTGAGTGTAAAAACGCCGACATCATTCATAAAGGTATCGGAACTAAGCGAATTGAAGACGAATTACAGAGGTTGTTTCCGAACAAAAAAATTGCTCGATTTGATAAAGACACCGATTTAAAGGCTACCGTAGACGAGCGTTACGATGAACTGAAAAATGGCGAAATAGATATAATTATCGGCACGCAAGTTATCGCCAAAGGACTAGATTTACCGCATTTAACAGTCGTCGGAGTCGTTCAGGCTGACACCGGACTTTCCCTCCCTGACTATTCATCGCCCGAACGAACATTTCAATTGCTCGCCCAAGTCGTCGGCCGCGTCGGCAGGTCAAGCACGCCAACAGAAGTTGTCGTCCAGTCATATCAACCGAATCACCCATCCATCACAAACGGACTATCTCAAAACTATACAGATTTTTATCAAAGAACCATATCTCAACGACAAAAAACCAACTTTCCACCTTTTACTTACTTATTAAAACTAACTTGCGTTTATAAAACCGAAGCTGCTGCCATAAGGAACGCTAAGAAATTGTCCGAACTATTAAAATCCAATTTTGATAACATTGAAGTTTTTGGACCAACACCCGCTTTTTATGAGCGCGTCCGCGATACATATCGATGGCAAATCGTAATAAAAAGCCCCAAACGACAAGAGCTTCTTGACGTCTTAAACTTCCTGCCGTCATCACACTGGCAGTACGAGCTCGACCCTGTAAGTCTACTGTAATTTCTGGTATAATTATGATAATGACAAAAGACGATATTATCACATTACCAAACCCACATCTTCGCCAAAAATCATCGAAAATCCACGTTGTTACTAATGACGTTGTAAAACTAGCAGACGAAATGACCGCAGCCGCACTGGATTGGGAAGATTCCAGACCTCACGAGATTAGCGCTGCCCTCGCTGCAGTTCAAGTCGATAAATTAGAGCGTGTTGTAATTGTTCGAGCCGACTTTGAAAGAAAGTCAACTCGCGAATTCATCACCCTTATCAATCCAGAAATCGTGAAATATGAAGGTGAAATTGTCGAAGATTTTGAAGGATGTCTAAGTGTTAAAAGCATTTACGGAAAAGTTCCTCGCTATAGTAAAATTCGCGTAAAAGCCATGAATTTAGATGGCGAAGAAGTGCGAATTAAAGCCGAAGGATTTTTGGCGCGCGTATTGCAGCACGAGATAGACCACTGCAATGGATTAGTTTTTATAGACCATATTAAAGATAAAAAAGACGCTTTTTATACGCTCGATGAGAAAGGCGAGTTGCAACCGCTAGATTATGATAAAGATATCGCCGAAAATAGCATTCTTTGGGACTGAAAATTACAGCCTAATTACCCTAGAAGCTCTTGTCGAAGAGGGATTTAACGTTGTTTGCGTTATCACTAAACCCGATACTAAGCGCGGTCGCGGGCACAAACTTACTGAACCTACAGTAAAAACATTTGCCAAGTCCCACAATATTCCAGTTTTGCAGCCAAGCAAAGTCAGTGAAATTGCCGACTACATAAAACAGCTTCAGCCAGTAACGGGAGTTTTGGTTGCATACGGAAAAATCATTCCCCAGTCAATTATCGACTTATTTACACCGGGAATTATCAATGTTCACCCTTCTCTACTACCAAAATATCGAGGACCTTCACCTATTGAATCAGCTATAGCCAACAGAGATACCGAAACTGGCGTATCAATAATGCAACTTGATAGTAAAATGGATGCCGGCCCCATATACACCCAAACTCAACAATCGCTCACTGGAAAAGAAACAAAGTTCAAATTATATGATAAATTATTTCACGATGGCACTTCTCTGCTAATAAAAAACTTGCCAAACATCATCAATGAGAGCCTTCAGTCAACACCACAGGACGATTCTCGGGCTTCATACTGTCAATTATTAAGCAAGGACAATTCGTGGCTCGATACGGAGCGTATGACCGCTGCCGAGGCTGAAGCTCACGTCCGCGCACACCTCGGGTTTCCGCGTAGCCAAATGACAATTGACGATCGAGATATCATCATCACGAAATCCCATTGTGACAAAACTCCAAATTCTCATCTTGATAAAAAATTCGCCGATGGCAACTATTTAATTATCGACGAGCTCATCGCACCCAGCGGAAAAACAATGACCGCTGAGGATTATCTAAGAGGCTACAAATAAAAATAACCCCACATAAGGGGGTTATTTTATCGTCTGCATAAAATTACGCTTGGACTGAACCTAAAATAGCATCTTTATTCGCTATAATTTCCTTTTTCAAGTCAGCCATCACTGCAGCCACAACGTCACGATAATCTGGTCGATTTACCTCTAGCCACTTAGTAGCTGCAAATTCATCCTTCAGGCGCGGATCGTCAACTGGCAAACCTGAAGCTTGCGACATTTTCTGCAACATTGGTTCCTGTTGATAATTAGGCGCATGTTTCATCAGAAAATCATCCACAGCACCAGGAGTTTTATCGATAATTCCCGCAAATTCCTCCAGCTGAGCATCGCTCATTCCCTGGCTCAATCGTTCGCCAACTCGAAGCTCTAGTTCGCTATAAATATGCTGTAACAACGATTTTTGCTGATCTTCCGGCAACTGGTCCAGCCCCAATTCTTTAAGAAATTCTTCATTTAGTTGGAACATAGTCCTCCTTTTCTTTCGTCTATATGATTAAGTTAAATTATACCAGTAACTGTTTAATATTACTATCCGCGCATCATATTCAGCGCGTCATTGTATAATTTTTGTAGCTCAATCATAGTCTCATTCATCGAGTTTTGAACAATTTCCGTCAAATTAACACCATTATTTACACACCAATTCAATACCGCAGAAACATCGTCGCCATCCAGTAATTTCATAAACTCATCCAGCTTCGCTTCGCCAACAGCCAGTAAAATCTTCCTCGTAATCTTAGACTGAACACTGTTAGCGACGTCTTCCCTCATCTGTTCTTTTTTATCCGCAGGCAATGATCCAAAACCAGCCTGTGCTAAGAATTCGTCAGTAATTTCAAACATTTTTTATCTCCTTGTTTATTTTTATATTTTATCTATTAAACGTATTGATTTAATACTCCCAACACGTCTGCAGTAACACTAGATCCATCAACTTCCAGATACTCTATTCCGCCAGTATTATACCATTCCACGGTGTGACCGTCAGCCATGGCTTTATCAGCCAGATTATGAAGTTGATCCATTGCGTTTGCGTCACCAAACTTCTCAGCAGCCCAGTTCCAAGGATAGTCGTAAGAATTGAAGTTTGACGTATCTGGATTAACACTATTTACGATTTTGTCAACAGAGTTATCCACAGAAGATGCGCCGCTAGACTGGGGTACTTGATCACCACCAGATTGTGAAGGTGTAGCAGTATTACTCTCAGCTCCAGTAGCGTGCGCAGAGTTAGCCCAGTCGCCAACAAATTTACCAGCAAGACCACCCAGAGCAAAGCCGACGCCATACTTACCGAGTGACGATCGTACCTTCTTATGCAGGGCATCTTGCCTCTCTATACTCACGTCCTTAAGCTTGTCAACTGATACATTGACTGCATGCTCCATAACATCGTCAATTTTCATATTGGCTACAGCTTTCTCAAATGAAGGATCTATAGTTTCAAGACGGGCATCAGGGGCTATGCGATCTTCGCCACGATACTCTTCCAGAACAGCTTGTTTTGTTGCTCCAGCAACTCCTAATTCCGTTACAATACCGACAGCCGTAGTAATAGGCCATGTAGCAACAGACCCTACTATAGCACCGCCCACAAAACCAGCACCACCCAGTCTAAGCCACTGAGCAACCTTACCACCCTTATTAAACCATTTACCAACTTTAGCTGCAGCTTTTTTAAATTTACCACGATCATCGAGCATGCTGTCATACTTATCTGCCGTCGTTCTTGAGGTTTCTTGCATACTTGCAAACGCTGCTTGAGCCATTTCCGCTGCTAATTCAGCCTGTTTTTCTGGATCCTGTTTTGCTGCTTCGATTTTATCAGCAAACTTGAGACGCATATATTCCAATTCGCTCTGCTTCAATTCTTCTGTAGCAGCATTCAACTCTTCTTGTCGTTTCTTTCCGCCAAAGTGCTTCTTAAAGAAATGAGTTTCAACGGCAACGCTCGCTTTAGCGAATCTACTTCGAGCAATCTTAAGATTAGTAGCGGCATCATATGTCTCCTGAATCTTCTCTGGCTCATCATCACCATACTCGGCTTCGTCATATTCATCACCAAGATATTTATCTCGCATAGCCTGTTCGTATGGCGTTAAGCCTTCTGGATTATCATCCTTCTTTGGTTCATCGTCGCCATATTCAGCTTCATCATACTCATCACCAAGATACTTATCTCGCATAGCCTGTTCGTACGGAGTTAAGCCTTCTGGATTATCATCCTTCTTTGGTTCATCATCGCCATACTCGGCTTCGTCATATTCATCACCAAGATATTTATCTCGCATAGCCTGTTCGTACGGAGTTAAGCCTTCTGGATTAGCCGCAGCCCTCGCCTTGTCCTTCTGCTGAATTATAGCTAGTTCAGCAGGTGTAGGTTCAGGCGGCTCGATTAGAGCAGCAGGTGTATTGCCTGATTCTACAGGAGATCGATTACCGTCTGGTGTAGTGACAAATTCAGGGAAAGAAGGTTTAGGATAAACAGGATATTCAGGAGCGATTGTGTCGGATGTATTTTTAGCCTGCTTGCCAAAATCCCTGCCAATCACTGTCTCCAAAGTCCTTTTTACCGCTTCTACCGCAGCCCGACCCATTTCTCTAAGCGCAGGCAACTTCTTGGGATTGTTTTTGACGTCTGCACTGGATGGACTTCCTTCGGGTGTTTTGCTCATTTTGTGGTGGTTTCCTTTCGCCTTCTGCACGCAGAATGGCAATAAACTTATGTATATTTAAGATACTATCATAAATACATAAAAAAGTCAATACTTAGAGCAGTCTACCCCAGAGTTTTCTTCACTAATTCCCTAGTAAAGAACTCCAGCTTGTCGCCAATTTCTAAGGTAATCTTTTTCTTTGTCCTAAGACTCAGTCCGCACATTTCGCCTTCAAAGACCTCTTTTGCTTCTTGTTGTTGACGTTGTACGGAAGAAACTTCCACTTCAGCAATTTGCTCTCCGCCACGTTTTACGCGCGCCAGCAAGTCCTTAGCGACTTTACCGCGCTTCACTTCACCGCCAGCAATCACTTCTTCGCGCATCGTCCTAAACACGCCCTTAATTTCCAGCTCACCAATTTCAGTTTCAACGATTTCTGGCGCCAACAAAGCCTCCATTGAAGCCTTAGCGTCATCCAACAATTCATAAATTACCTTAAAAATTCGCACTTCCACATGTTCACGCGCCGCTAATCGCTTAACTGCTGGTGGCAAATCGACATTAAAGCCATAAATCACCGTATTTTCGCCAACCGCCAAATGAATATCGTTCTCGGAAATATTGCCAACACCAGTTCCAACAACATGAAGCTCAACTTCGCCATTCGTATCAATCAGTTTCAAACTATCAACCACAGACGTTACCGAACCCTGAACGTCAGCCTTAACGATTACGTTAAATTCTTCCGCATCAAGCTTTCGATTCATCATCTTAAGGATATCTGCGCCAGTAACATTGGTTGTAGCTGCCATTCTCTCCTGTTCAATTTTAGCCTTTTGCGCCAAATTGCGAGCTTCTTTTTCGCTCTTCGCAATCTCAAACCCATCACCGAATTGCGGCAATTCCTTAAATCCGGTCATATTCACTGGCATACTTGGACCAGCATCTTTAACGGCTTTACCGCGAAAATCTTGAAGCGTTCGGACTCGCCCGTAAGCCGTCCCAGCAACCAAATAATGACCAGGCCTCAAATGACCATTCTCTACCAACAAACCGACTACAGCACCGCGACCAGTTTCCATATGTGCCTCAATCACTAGACCTTCGGCCGGAACATCTTCATCTGCGCGCAAATCTTCCATATCCGCCACCAATAAAACCATATCCAAAAGCTTATCTAAGTTTTGACCAGTTTTCGCGCTAACCTCAACCATCACAGTGTCGCCACCCCATTCTTCAGGGTTCAAGCCATGCTCAGATGCCAATTGAGTTTTTACCAGTTGCGGATTAGCTGCTTCTTTATCAATCTTGTTAATTGCCACCACAATTTTAGCGTTAGCCGACCTGGCAAACCGAATAGCCTCAACGGTCTGAGGTTTAACTCCATCATCCGCCGCCACCACGATAATCACCACATCAGTCAGTGTAGCTCCGTGCTGCCTTAGCGCCGCAAAAGCCTCGTGACCAGGAGTGTCCAACAAAGTGATAGTTCGTCCGTTGCGCTGCGCTTGATAAGCGCTAATATGCTGAGTAATTCCTCCGGCTTCACTAGCCGCTGTTTTCTTATCAAGAATCGCATCCAGTAAACTCGTTTTGCCGTGGTCAACATGTCCCATCACAGCTACAATTGGCGGACGAGGAACTGCCTTGTCTGATAATTTGTGCGCATGGTGATGAATTTCCGCAGAAACCGTCTTTCGCTTCAGCTGCACATCCAGCCCCAATTCTTCAACAATAATCTGTGCAGTCTCAAAATCCAGCCGCTGATTAATTGTCGCAGCGATTCCGTTCTTAAACAATTCACCAATCAGCGTAGTTACTGACAATCCCAGAGTTTCGGCCAACTCGCCAACCGTTACCGAATCCGCAATATTGACGATTTTTTCTGCCATAATAAGCTCCTCTCACCTCTGGGCGTAACTACGCTTCAGGGGATTTGTATTATTTTTTCTTTGATGATTTGCCTAGTGAAAGAGAAATCTTACGATTTTCCTTATCGATATCCAAAACTGTAAATTCTTTACGTTCGTTCAACGTAAATACCTTTTCAGGATCAGTACCGTCACCGCCAAGCTCTGATACGTGAACCAAAGCTTCAACCGCTGGACTCAACTGTACGAATGCACCAAATGGAGTAATTCGAGTTACAGTTCCTTCAACTTTCTCGCCAGGCTTAAATTGCTCAACTTCATCCAACCATGGATCTTTGGTCAATTGCTTCATGCTCAAGCTCAAGCGCTCTTTGTCGATTGCAATAATCTTAGCTTCGATAGTTTGACCAACTTTTACGTAGTCAGATGGGTTATTAACACGCTCCCAGCTAATTTCTGAGATGTGAATCAAACCTTCAATACCTTCAACGTTAACGAATACGCCAAAGTCAACAACACCTGTAACAACACCTGTAACTGTATCACCGATTGCCAACTTCTGGAATCGCTCCGCCAAACCTTCTTTAACCGCCTCTTTTTCAGAGAAGATCAATTTGTTAGCTTTTCGGTCAGCGTCCAAGATTCGCGCTTTAATGTCCTTCTTTACCAAACTGTTCAATCGTTGCAGGATTTCGTCCTTGTCGCTAGAACCTACACGAGGATAGTGTTCGGCTGACAATTGCGATACTGGCAAGAATCCGCGAATACCTTCGTATTCAACTAATAGTCCACCACGGTTAGCGTCGTATGGCACAACTGTGATGATTTCGCCAGATTCCAATTTGGCCATAACCTCATCCCAACCACGATCTTTCGCAGCCTTGCGCAATGAAAGTAGCGAATAACCGTCTTCCAATTCGGTATCAATTACGCTAGCAATTACTGAATCGCCAACATTGTAGTTCTTTGAAAGGCTAACTTCGCGGCGTGGAACCAAGCCAACGCCCAAAGGTCCTAAATCGATTAAAATTTCATGCTTCTTTACTGATAAAACAGTACCGTCAACTGTTTCACCGACAGTAAGTTGTTTAACACTATCGCCTGCTTGAGCCAGCAGGTCATCCATTGTAATTTTGGCATCTGCCATAAGTCTTCTAAAGACCCCTTCCTTAAAATTGATATTATTCTTCAGAGACATAATAAAAATATCCCCACAGATTATCACAATTATATCACAACAGATAGATAGAAGTCAAAGCTAGATCAGATAGCGAGATCGCTGATAAGCCACCGTTAAAAACGCCAAAATACCAAAAGCCACTGCAGAAATAGCTACATCTTCTGGTCCAGTTTTTGGTAATCCTTTATCAGATTGCTTAGAAGAAGGAGTAGAAGGAGCTGGCGTTGTAGATGATGGCGATTGTTGAGACTGAGAAGATTCAGGCGCAGGAGTTGTCTTTTTTGACTCTTCAGTCTTCACGTCGGTTCGCGCCTCACCTCTTCCACCCGACTGACTATTCGTTTTTTGATCTGCGGGCTGCTGAGATGTGCTGTTGTTTTGTGAATTCTTATTATTATTATCTGATGCTACCAAATCGCCAGAAATTGGCGACCCGTCTTGTGACAAATTATTCTGCCTAATTCCGTAAAGAACAGCCAAAGATATAGCCACTAAAATAGCACCTACTACTACAAAAACTCCAATTGATCCAGCCTGATTTACTCGCTTCATATTATATCTCCACTCAAATTTTCTCTATTATATCATAATGACCTCTTATAAGTAAAGCTGGTGATATAATAAATATATGATTATTACGGTTGACACAGGTGGGACCAAAACATTAGTAGCCAGCTTTGACGAGGAAAAAAATCCTAAGCATATCATTAAATTCCCCACCCCTAAAAACGTAGACCAATACATTCAACGTGTTGCCGATCAAATTCACCTGATTACGAATGATAAGCCAATTGACGCGATTTCCATAGCTCTGCCCGGTGTAGTTAAAAACGGCGTGGCAGTGTGGTGCCAAAATCTCGGCTGGAAAAATCAACCTATCCGTGAGCTACTTTCCCGATATTTTCCTAATATACCAATATTCATTGCAAATGACGCCAATATGGCAGGACTAGCAAGTGTGCTCAGATTGCCCAAAATTCCCAGATGCGGTCTATACATCACCCTGGGGACCGGCGTTGGCACTTCCCTAATCCTGAATGGAAATCTGCATAAAGAGCTTAGCGACTGCGAAGGCGGACATATGTCTTTGAATTACAATGGCAAGATTACCACTTGGGAAGAGATTGCTGCGGGTAGAGTTTTACAGAGAATTTTTGGCGAATTATCATCAGACACCCCCCTGGAAGTCTGGGAAGAGGTCGCTAATAGGATAAAGGCTGGATTACAGCCGCTCATCGCCTTTACACAACCAGATGTCGTTGTTATTGGCGGGAGCGTGGGAGTGTTCACATCCTATTTTTCAGATATTTTAAGCGGTCTTCTGGCAGAAAACTTACCCGCCGCCATATCAGTACCAAAAATAATCAGCGCCCCTAACCCAGAAGAAATTGTATTATACGGATGCTACGACAATGCCATCAGTCAGCTTGCCTCAAATTGAACACGACTTTCCAGAACTGCAATTTAATAAGGGTGAAGTATTTTCTTGGAGCCCTAATTCGCAAACAGTCTATTACGAAAAATTAGATTCGCAAGAAGACTTAGTGCAACTTTTACACGAAATCGCCCACGCTAAGCTTGGTCATAAAAATTATCAATATGATGTCCAGTTAATCGAAATGGAAAGATCTGCCTGGGAATATGCCGTTGATATTTTGGCGCCAAAATACAGATTAACCATCAGTATGAACGACGATAATATTCAAGATCCTTTGGATAGTTACAGGGACTGGCTACATAAACGTAGTCTTTGCCCTCAGTGCGGCGCAGTTGGATTGCAGGCGACTGTCTCATCTTACAAGTGCATTAATTGCCACTCAGAATGGCGTGTAAATCAAGCAAAATCCTGCCAACTTAAAAGATATCAAATAAAATAAGCCTCTCATACGGAGGCTAATTTTAAGAGATTGGAGCGGTCTTATTCTGCAATTTTTTGTACTGTCTTTTTAGTACGGCGTGAAATGCGTCCGCCCTTAGCACCAGCGATACGAGCCAAAGCTGGATTTGCGGCAAAGCCACCAGTTCGACCGTTTTTACCGCCCTTGCGTCCGATTTTTGCGTAAAAATCTGGATCGCGAGCTAGATTTTTTTGAGCAGCCTTTAAGCCGCCAGCCTTTGTTCCTGCCATAGGAAGGTTTTCCTCCATTTTTAAAAAAGATTTCCACATAAATTTAAATGGAAACCCTCACCTTTATATATCACACATGATATGTGTTATGTTTATATGCTAGCATATAACTAACGCTTTGTCAATATTTACATAAGTAGTTTTTATTGTGAATAAAATATTGCATTTTACTGACGCGTTAGCTATACTAATAAAGTCAGTTACTGACGGCACCTGTTGGAGCTTTAGAAATTATGAGTTCCACCACAAAAAATTCTCGTTTTCTGCGAGATTCGAGAAGAAAAATAGCCCATCACACGGGGGCTATTTTTTATTGTAGATTTATCCTAAAACTCTCTTAATAGATTGTCTATTCTAAGCTGAGATTCTTGCGTTAACTCATTTTGCAAACCAATCCAGGCGTTAATAGCCACAGTAAATTTATCCCTGGCTATAGTAAACTGGTCGCTGTCTTTCTTTTCGTTAGCCGACTTTAAATCATGCACAGCCAATAAAATAGCATCTATTCTCTTCATCACTAACTTACGTAAATCAGACTCATCTTCTCTGAATTCCAACCTCTTCTTTGCGCCAGTCCATATTTTCTCCATAGCAATAAAGTCATTTTGCTTGGTCTTCGATAGGTTATCTGACACCGTACGTATTTCACCGCTCAATTCCTTATCAAACTCCATAAAGCCGACAATCTTATCCATACTATGTATAGTTCGGTTCATCTTCTCTACTGATTTATTACATTCTTCTGAATACTTTTTAAATCTAGCATTAATGTTCTTCTGCCAAGATATAAAAAATACCACCTCACAACTTTGGCGTTTATTTTTTAAATCAACCAAATATTCGTTCAATTTTTCAGCGGATAATTTGTCTTTTTGCAAGTTAATAAACAGCGAACTTTCCACTTCGTTAGTGCTTTTTGTTACGCTTTGAACATTTTCCCAAGATTTCCAGCTCACAAATCCATATGCCAATATCATTATCAGCGTTATAAAACTCATGACAATAGCCAATTTAAGTGCGTGACGATCCTTTATTAATTTCATAGTTCTATCCCCAGCGTAGTTGACCACAATTCACTATCAAGCGGCCAAGGATTAAAGATACACCCCTGTAAATCAATTGATTGCTGCTGCATAACCGCCGCTGGATTATTAACCCCAGAACAATTCAAATGCCCATGCCCCAACCAATGCCCAACTTCATGATTGATTACCATATGTCGATAATTACGAATATCGCCACCCGCTTTATTCCACGCTGTAGTCGCGCCAGACCATCGATTATCATTGATAATGACAGAAGACCCAACTCGACAGCTCCAATCCGCGTCACAGCCTGACGAGAATGACGACATCAATTCGGCTTGCGACAGAACTAGATTGAAACTCCCGCCCTCTTTCACTTCTTTAAAGACAATCCCCATACGCGCCCAACCTCGATTGTCGTTTAAGGTTTCATTTACTAGTTTCGAGAATTCAGACAAGTTTGATCGGACCTTGCCCTTTGTTGATATTGTATATGTGACTTCTTTTTTCACTCCAGAATTTGATCTTTTTGACGATTGAGATGCGGAGTGCCAATCTGGAGTCTGAATATCCGACACCTTAAAGCTAGATAGCGACGACGGAGATTTTATTTCAGAAAAAATTTTAGTACTAATCGCCTTCTTCGCATCACTCTTAGTCTCATTGGGTTCTGTTATGCTAATCGTTGGAGTTAAAGCAACAGCAATCGCCATACCGCCAGTAGCCACCCTGCACACTATACACATACTTATATTCTAGCATCTGCCAAAACATACCACAAACGTTTTAAAATAAAGAAGAAAGCCACCCTATTAGGATGGCTTTCTTATAATTCGGCACCGTGCTAGTTTCCCACTTTCGCAGTATAATCGCCGCTGGGGAGCTTAACTTCTGTGTTCGGAATGAGAACAGGTGTTTCCTCCTCGCTATGGGCACCGAAGGAGGGGGTTACGACGCTTGGTTCCGTATATACTCCACGGTGGGCCAAACCCCTTTCTTCGATGTCCAACATCAGCACGGAATTGATTTTTAATTGACCGGTACTTTTGAAAAGCACCAATTACTAGTTAAGTCTACCTTATCCGCAATGTTTATGCAAGCATAAACTCCACGGACAAGGACATAAAAAGGCAATGGGACTATTAGTACGCTTTAGCTCCATACATTACTGTACTTCCACCTTGCGCCTATCAAACAGATAGTCTTTCTGTGTCCTCATAGGGAAACCTTATCTTGAGGTTAGTTTCGCGCTTAATATGCTTTCAGCGCTTATCTAGTCCGCACATAGCTACTCGACAATGCAGCAGGTGGCCACAATCGATACACCAGAGGTGCGTCCGCCCCGGTCCTCTCGTACTAGGGGTAGATCCTCTCAAGTTTCCTATCGTCCATACCGGATATAAACCGAACTGTCTCACGACGTTCTGAACCCAGCTCGCG
>CAUTMN010000008.1:0-16312 GCA_963539955.1 uncultured Candidatus Saccharibacteria bacterium
GTTTTACAGTAGTGTTATATTGAATAGTACTGAAACTTCATTCGCTCCATTTATTTTGGGCGTTGCGTTTTACAGTAGTGTTATATTGAATAGTACTGAAACTCTAGGCGACGCACAGTTTACTGATCGCTCGTTTTACAGTAGTGTTATATTGAATAGTACTGAAACTAGATTTTCGTCCATTATTCACCCTCCTTTGTTTTACAGTAGTGTTATATTGAATAGTACTGAAACAGAAAAACCCGCTGGCTCTCTACTTCCAGCGTTTTACAGTAGTGTTATATTATTATCTAAATTGTTAGGGAACTATAACGAAAGGCGATATTATTGATTTTTCAATGACGGTTGTAGTAATATGGCAATGTAAGACAGCAGCGCCCCTCTTACGTTAGAGCAACGCGGGCTGTCTTATTTTATTTTGGCTGATGTATACACCACCAGAACTGTATAAATGTCTAAATTGTTAGGGAACTATAACCAGGCGGCGTAGCGAGGGTTGATTAATTGTTTAGTTTGTGTTAAGCTCTAAGTTATAAAGCTTACTTCTTGGTTGAGGTGGGCTTTATTTTTATAGTGATTTATATCAATATTAATAACAACCATTTATTGATTTTTTATGATGGTCGCGGTTATATGTCAACATAAGGTGTATGCGCCCCGGGTATGGTCTCGGAAAGCGGTACGCCTTATCTTATTGTATATTTAAGCATATTGCGGAATCTAATAAATAGTGATAAACTGCAAACGCATGGTTTGAACATCCATGTAACCTACTTCCGCCTTCCGAGAATGGGGGCGGATTTTATTTATGTACGGCGACTCCATATGGTAAATTATTATTTTCAGGATAAATTTTACATAAAATGCATGCAAAATGATTACATTATGAGTGCAACTTTGCTATAATAGAAGCACTCAGGCGAGACACATTAACAATTAGAGGATACGCCATATTATAATGAATCACAAACCCGAAAAGATAATAAAAATATAAACCAAACGCCTCGCTGCTTGGCGCTAAGGTCCTCTAAAAAGAAAGGAAAGGCTATGCCAATAGTAAATCGAATTGTAAAAAAGAATGGCAAGATCATCAAGACCAAGGTTAACGTACCTACGCCAGTTTATAATGTACGAATTAAACAGGAAGTGTACGAACGCTTAGTTGTGCTTGCTGCTGAGAACGGTCGTAGCGTAACTGGTGAGATAAACTGGAGGCTTGAGCAGTCGCTTAAAAAGTAGTATGATAACTGGGCAGTTGTTGTGATTTGCAGCTGTCATTGTATGAAGGCACCTCATTTTTGAGGTGTCTTTTTTGACGGCTTTGAAAAAAATAGTAAATATATTCCAAATATAAGCTTAATTGCCGAGTCAATATATGCTATCACCTCTAATGGAATATTAGTAAAAAAATATCCTACAAAAATATTAATGGCACAAATAAGACCTATATATATCATTGATTTTCCATGCACAAAATAATACGGGAAAAAATGCAGTGCGGTCGCCATCAGCGCTCCCAGCCAAATCAATCTCCAATTTTCAGTCGCAAAGAATGGTCCGCCCAGCAAAACCATTAGGATAAATAATAAAATAACGGCATATAAAGATACTTTCTTTTGGAATTCACTCGAAGAACCATCAGACAACCTATTCAGCACCTTTTTATTCATGTTGATTGAGAAAAAACTAATAATATATCCAATGCTAAATACTTGCATATTTATTATTTGCTTTCCTCCCATTAAAGTAGCTATTGAAATAATCGCCGCTATTACAATTAGCCACAATCCACACGCTCTCTTATAATTGAATTCCAACTTTTCATCTTTATTATAATTTAAAAAAGCCATAAATATCTCCGATAAAATTATCACTCTTATTATATCACCGCAACGATAAAGCCTAAAAATCGTAAGCATTTATTATCAACATATGATAAACTAATCTCATGGTAACAACGCTTATATTTATAGTTATAGTAGCTGCCGCAATTATTTTTCTGGCAATCAAAGCAAGGCAGGGGACCGACGGCGACACAAGCCCAATTAAAACCCCAATAAAGAAAGAATATGTATACATCAAAAAATCTTGCGCAATGACGCCAAGTGAATTATCGTTTTATAAAACTCTGCATGAAGCAGTAAACGGATGCGTAATTATACCTCAGGCTCATTTAAGTATGTTTTTGGATCACGAGATAAAAGGGCAAAGTTGGAAAGCAGCTTTCGCGAAAATAAACGGCAAATCTGTAGATTTTCTAATTTGCACCAATGATATGAAACCTCTCATAGCTATTGAGCTTGACGACAATACTCACAATCAGCCCGATCGAAAAATGCGCGATGATTTTGTCAATTCGATCATGGCCAACACTAATATGCCCCTACTGCGATTTAAGGCAGACGAATGGAACAGTGAAATAATTAAGCACAGAATCACCCAAGCTCTTTCGCAAAACTAGCGATTAAAAAAACAATAGAACAAAATACGAACTAATTATTAGTCATTTTTAAGCATACATAAAGCCGAATCCGGCTGAGTATTTATATTGATAAATTTTGCGCGATACAAACATAAATTATAAATCCGAGCCAATGCAGATAAAATTGCCAATAGATAACATAAAAACTCGCCAAGCCAGCAAATAGGGCGGTTTATAAAATAATAAATGACAAGTAGGTTGATTTGATAAAAATGAGATAAATTTATCGTGAAGAAAGACGATGAAAATAGTCGTGTTTTAGATATAGTTTTAATGTCGCACAATGTACCTTTTACGCAATAATAAATACCACACAAAGATGAATATACATATGTCCATATATATTCGCTAACACCTTATAAAACGAACTTTTTCTGGTAATTCGGCTAGGGGATTCTCTATTACATACAACCCCATAAAACATACCGTCTTTTATAAAAATATACACCAACAAAATACGAACTTAAAAATATTTTTTTAATTCCAGCACTACACATACCGGAGTGCTACATTGATATTTTTACATCAATATAGACTCTAAGTATGCGCGCCGTAAGCTCGTTAAGTTTTCCACAACGCATTTTATATTATTTGACATTTTTATATTTTTATTGCCCTACTCCCCTAGCTTATCATTTTGCGATTATTTGACTTTTGCATATTTTTATATTGTTATATATATTTTCTACGCCATACAGAAATAGAACAAAAAGAGAACTTATTCTATCCAGAAGAGAAGTTGACCGCCCTACTTATAGAATGACCTCTGATCTACCCTGACGTCTATATACCCTAGCTTCGCGCCGTTATTATCCAAATAATTCAAAGTAGCTATCACCTGTTTAACCTGGGCTTGAGCAGACCTATCCACCGTCATACGGATCTGGGTTTCCCTGCCCTCGACCTTAAACCAGACTTGGCGTACAGTATTAGCTGGCAGAATAACCTCTGAAACGTTCATTTTATGTTGCGAAAATTCAGACACGGCTTGACCAAGGAAGCTCAAGAATTGACGATTGATAACTTCTTGACCGCCTCTGGTTGGCAGACCACTCTCATCACGAACAGCAACCATAGGCGCGGCAAAATAATTCTGTTCAAAAGTAACGCCGCTATCATCAACAAAATAAATCTTATCTCCGGAAGACCACTGAGCCACCGGCTGCCTAAACGTCAATTTAACAGCTGATCGCGCCAGAAAATCTCCCTCCACGCGAATATTTTTTACCTCAGGGGCTTTCTGTAAAAAAAATTGCTTCAGATCATTATTATTGAGGAAAAATCGGAATCTCTCCGCTGGATGAGCGCTGTAATATTCATTAAGAACGCTCACGTATTTATTGGCGTTGCTGGAACTTTTTGCGTCGGGAGTTTGGATTGAAATATTGATTGTCAATTGAAACAAAAGGAATATCACAACAAGCAGACTTACCGCAGTCGCAAACATTTTCCGCATTACACGGCGACGTTTTTTCACCAATTCGTGGGTCTCGAGTCTCTCAGAAGTCTCCAAAGGAGAGGATGTTTGGCGGCTATTAAGCGTCCTATTCCGACGATACGATTGGGCGGGCAAATCCTCGTAATTCTCAGTCCGACGACGCGCCGCGATTTCTCGACGACTTAGATTCTCGTCCGATTTTTTCTTAGAGAAGGGGAATTTCACTTTCGCCTACCCTGCCTTCGCACTGTAGTAAGAATAATCTTCGCCATATCTTTAGCCGCGTTTGGCTTGGCAAATTTACCGAAGTTATCACCCAGACCTTTAAGAATTTTCTGAGATTTTAATACGCCAATTATTTTTCGTGCCAAGATTTGATTGTCCTTATCCAACTCGTCTTCAGAAACTATCAACGCCGCTAATGCGTCCTGGTAAACTTTAGCGTTTTTCAATTGATGCCCGCCTGTCAAATGGCCGTTAGGGATGATGATTGTCGGTTTATGTAGCGCCGCCAATTCCAGAAGAGTAGTCGCCCCCGCCCTAGTCACGACTATGTCCGCCGCCGCCAAAACTTCCGCCATTCCATTGTGAACAAATGCCTGCAATCGCCAGCCCTCCCGTTCGTCGGTTTGCTTGAGAATTTCTTCATATTGCTGATTTCCCGATATCAAAAACACCGAAGCTTCAGCAAGCAGGTTCTCCCTAATTGCTACAATCGCAGAATTAATTCGCCCGGCTCCGAGTCCACCGCCAGTAATAACAACCAGCGGTTTATTGACATTAAAGCCTAATTTTTCCTTCAATTCTTTCCTCTCGGCCTCAGAATATGGATGGAATTCTGGCGCGACTGGAATGCCAACATATGAAGCTTTTTCTGGTGGATAATTGTAATATTCAAGCGGCGCACCCGTGCCGATAGCTTTTGCGAAGGGACTCAGCAAGCGATTCGTCAAACCTGGATGCGCGTCAGAATCATGCAAAACCAACGGAATTCTTAATAGCCGAGCCGCATAGCCAACCGGCAGACAAACATATCCGCCCTTAATGAAAATAACGTCTGGGCGCCACTTCATAAGCTTAAACAAACTCTGGAAAAATCCAACCATCACCTTAAAACCGTCGCGCAAATTTGGAAATAGAATTGACGGATGTAGATGAAACGAGATGCTTTTTCCGTGATATCGACGTAATTTGCCAGCAATAATCAAATCGACCGGAATATCCTCGTCGAACTTAGCAAAAATCCCGCGCGCGCTGGCGCCAAATTTTTTATCACACCAAAAACGAAGCTCGTGATCACCAGTTTTCTGTAATTCTCTAAATACGGCTACCACTGGCGTAACGTGTCCGCCTGAGCCGCCGCCGACCGCTAAGATCTTGGCCACTTTCACCCTCCTCTAATGCTTTATGTGATGTATATTTGGAAATTTGGAAAACTAAACCGAGTGCTGCCGCAATAAACAACATGCTTGTACCGCCGTAACTTAATAATGGCAATGGGATTCCAGTAAGTGGCGCCAAACCTGTCATTGCGGCAATATTCAGTATCACGTGAGAAGCAATCCAGCCAAAAATTCCCGCCACAATTAGCCGCAACGTAACGTTCGGAAGCCTCGCAGCTACGTGCAAAATCGACAATAATAATGCTGTAAACAGCGCCAATATAGCCATTAAACCGACAAAGCCAAATGTTTCTCCCATGACAGCAAAAATTGAGTCGTTAGTCGCCTCTGGAAGATATCCTGTCGCCTGAACGCTCTTGCCAATTCCAAGCCCCAGGAGCCCACCAGAACCAATCGCAATTCTGGCCTGCTGAATGTGATAATTCTTGTTCTCCTGACTGCTCGTCCCTTTATGACTATCGCCCTGCACAAAAGTCATCACACGCTCAATTCGGTGTGGCGACGTAAAAATCATCACCAAACCACAAAGTGCAACAATCGCCAGAATCTTCTTGAAAATCTTCCAATCAATTCCAGCCACTAAAATCATTGATAAGATAATCGCTATCAACGAAATTCCCGTTCCCAAGTCTTTTTGTAAAAACACAATCATCAGCAGCGATAATCCGGAAATAATGCCCAGCGGAATGATAGTTTCTTGGATGTCGTTCAATTTTCCCTGTTGCGAGCGACGCCCTAAAAATCCCGCCAAAAACAATAGCACGCCATATTTAAGTAACTCTGCCGGTTGAAAGCTACCTAATCCTCCCAGATAAAACCATCGATACGCACCGTTAGTTTCTTGCGCAAACGACAAATGAAGTACTGCGCCTGAGAGAAATAGTAAAATACATAACGCAAATCCAGCGTAAAGAATGTATTTTGATCTCTCACCCGTAAACCATTTGTACGGTGTAAAATAAAACGCAGAAAAAGCCACGATGGCAATAAACACACTCGTCAGCTGTTTGCCAAAGAAATACGTATCGCTATAATTCGTGCCGTAAGCATAATTCATCACGTTAGCGCGTTGCGGCCCCAGCGCATACATAACAATCAGCCCAAGTAGCAGCAAAAGTCCCATATAAAGCACAATCTGATACATCGGTCGATGGCTTCGAACCGGCTGAGCGATAGATTGACGATTTTTGGCGACCGAATTACGCAATATGACCTCCAGCGAGCGCCAGCATCACGCCAATAAATGCCATCACGCAGCCAATGACCCAGAAGCGCATCGTCACTTTAGTTTCTGGCCAACCAATCGCCTCCAAGTGATGATGAATCGGCGCGGATAGGAAAATTTTTCTCTTAAATAATTTCTTACTGACGATTTGAGTCAAGCTCGACCCCGCCTCAATTACAAATAGCAAGCCAATCACAGGAAGTAGCAATAACGAATCGGTTAACATCGCCACAACGCCCAAACACGCGCCATAAGCGAAACTTCCAACGTCGCCCATGAAGAATCGAGCTGGGTAAATATTGAACCACAAATAACTCAAGAGCACTCCGACAACCGTAAAGCAAAATCCCGCCAATATAACATGTTGTTGCAATAAAGCAATCACACCAAACGCCCCAAAACTAATACTGAGCAGCCCGCCTGCCAGCCCATCCATTCCGTCAGAAATATTAACAGCGTTACCGGTAGCCACCACCGCAAATGCAAACAGCGGAACTATCAACCAACCAATATTCACCTCGCCCACAAACGGCACATGGAAACTCGCCACGCCCAATTTGGCAAAGAAAAACCAACCAAGCACCACACCAATCAACGTAATCAGCGCAAACTTCACTGGACTACGAAGTCCAGCCGCGCCGCCACCAAGACCGCGCAGATTGATGATATCGTCAATTAGCCCAACAATTCCGCCACCAACCAACGCCGCCAGAGGAAGCCAAGTCTGCGCTCGGTCTAAATTGAAGAAAATCGTCACCACAAAGATTGAAATTACGCCAATCACTCCAGCCATCGTCGGGATGTTTCGCCGCAATTTTGCGGCTTGGAATTTGGCAAAAACCTTTAGCTTTTTCCCATCAGTACTTTCCGACCTTTGGCGCTTCCAGAAGCGATATCGATAAGCGAAAAACGTATAAATTGGCGTTAAAAACATCGCTAGTAAAAACGCGCCGACGCTCAGTAAAAATACGTGCGTCAATTCGTTGGTCATTGTTTGTAAAGCTATTCCCATATTTATTCCTTTGGTGCTATTTTCATATAATCAATCATCCAGTTGGATATATCTGTAAAAATTGGTCCAGCGTGAAGATTTCCTTGCAAATTAATCCCCTTGCCCGGAGCCGCTACACGTACCATTATGACATATTCGGCGCCATTTTTTCCACCACCATAACCAATATATACAGCAATCGTTTCCTTCTGGGTGTAAGCGCCATTAACCACCGCTTCAGAAGTACTAGTTTTTCCACCGATTTCATAGCCAGATTTGTCGCTTTTTGACAAGAATGAAGATCGGCGCGCCGTCGTTAGCATCGTTCGCATCTGCGATGATGTGCTGCCGCTTACGGTTTGGCGAATGACTTTATTTTCCGACGATTTCAGATTGCCAGATTCGTCAATTGTGCCAACGAGAATAGTTGGCTTGTAATATTGACCGCCGTTAACTAGCGATGAAAATCCAGCTGCGACCTGAATCGTAGTCAAATTCATACTTTGCCCGTAAGTCATAGCCGAATAACGAACCTCATTTCCTTCAGCGCTATCTGGCGGATAAATATAACCCGAAGTCTCACCCAGCTCAATTCCCGTCTTCTGACCAAACCCAAATTTGTCATGATAATATTCATACAAAGTCTGACGAGCCGGCAAATTAATCTGTGAACCATTTCCTAATTTTCGAATCGCAGTAATCGTACCAACGTTGAGCGAATTATTAAACGCGCCTTGAATCGTCATTGGACCGCCCAAACCTCTCAGAGCGTTACACATCGTGCGGTCAGCGACTTTAATACAATCGGTATTATTATACGTGCTAGATGGCGTAATAACACCCTTGTCAATTGCCGTAGCAAAGCTAAAAGATTTGATAACCGAACCCGGCTCAAATGGCACCATCGACGCGCTATCCATGAACACCGACCCGTTTTTCTGCTTAGTAAAATCTGCTGGATTATAAGTCGGATAATTCGCCATTGCCAAAACCTGACCGTTTTTCGGATTCATAACAATCACGCTTCCCTCGGTGGCGCCAGCTGCTTCGACTCCCTTTTTCAACGCCAATTCAGTCTGGCTTTGAATATTCCTATCCACCGTCAGCGCTAAATTATCACCAGGCTTCGCCTCGATTCGCATATTATTTTTTCCGACCGTCAAAGGTATATTCCTCACGTCAGTTACAGATTGCAATAACCCGTCCCGACCTTTAAGTTGCTTATTCAAAGAGCCTTCGACGCCATATTGACCTTCGCCAGCCGCATTCACAAATCCAAGCACGTGCGCGCCCAGTTCGCCCTCAGGATAATTTCGAATAGAGCTTTGCTGATACAGCACGCCCGCAAAGTTTTTCTTTTTCAATTTTTCCGCTTGAGTTCTGGTAATATTCTTCGCCAAAACTTCATAGCGCGACTTTTTATTATTAAGCCTTCCAGATACATTTTCCGTCATTTCACCGCCAGCAATTTCCCTCAAACTATCAACAAGCTGGCTTCGCTCTTTATCATCAATCGACTGCGGATCCGCAATCACCGTATAAACCGCCTGATTAAGCACCACTGGAACTGGCGTTTTTCCGTCCATCATGTAAATTTTCCCGCGCTCCGCAGGAATGATAAATTGACGCTGCTGACTCGCTCGCGCTAATTCCGTATATTTGCCATATTGCAAAATCTGCAATTGAAATAATCGCAACATAAAAGCCGCCATCACTACAAGTAAAGCGATGGCCAACCAACCAGTTCTTGAACGAATAAGCCGCTGCATATTGCTTATATTATTATATCACTATTGAGCGTAATGCGTTTCAGTTGTCGTCATAGCTGAAGCGACATTGCTATTCTTCACCTTCTCTAACGCCGTCAAGCGTGCATTCTGAACTTCCAATTCTGACTTTTTTGCGCTTAGTTCGGTGATTTTTGTATCCAGACTCTGAGCTTCATAGCCGTAAGCTGTAAGCCTGGTTGCCTGAGTAAGATAAATCAAGCCCAGTACTGTAATCATCAATGCAACTAGCACTGTATGAGCAACAGGACCAAGTTTGACCTGAGACTGAAAACGTGTAGAATTCTGATTTCGGCGCAATTGACCGTGTGAACGTCGTGAAGTAAATGTGGTGGTGTTTGTCATTTGTCTCTATCTTTTATGTTTATATTTGTATTTAACATAACAAACCAGCCCGCCCGTTAAAGACAGGCTGGTTTCTCTAAGGTATATTCCGGAATACGCTTTAGTTTAGCCGCGGCGTACTGAAACAGTCTCTGCCTTGTCTGTATTCTGGAATTCTACTTTGATGTGGATTGGCATAATAGCCTCCTTCTTTTTGTTTTATTTTTTCACGGCGTATCGAAATTTTGCACTTCGACTACGCGGATTGTGAACATCTTCAGTTCCAGACACCGGTTTTTTCTCTGGAACAATCAGCTCAGCTTCATAGCCAGCCGTTGCTTGCTCCGAAAAATAACACTTGATCAATCTGTCTTCCAAGCTATGAAAACTAATTATTCCTACTCGCCCGCCCTTATTAAGTAAGCGTGGCAAAAGTGGCAATAGTTCTTCAATCAGCTTAAGTTCGCGATTGACTTCAATGCGTAGCGCCTGAAAGGTACGAGTCGCAGGATGATGTTTCATGCTACCGCGACCAACGGTTTGCTTGATCAGATCAGCCAGTTCAGTCGTCCCCTGAATCGGCCTGGCGCCAACAATTGCCTGCGCAATTCGCCTTGCTCGCCCGGGATTTTCTTCGCCGTAACGAATAATCAGCTGCGTCAGCTCGTCAACCGAATACGAATTGACAATATCTGCCGCTGTAATTTCCGTCCGATTGTCCATCCGCATATCTAGCGGACCATCAAATCTGAACGAAAAACCTCTCTCCGCTCTGTCAAGCTGTGGTGACGACACCCCCAAATCAGCCAAAATCACGTCAAACTTACGCCCCTGCTTGACCAAATCTTGCGCCGCACTCACAAAATCTTTGTGAATTAAAGTTACGCCTTTTTCAGCCAAATCACCCAATGTCTTAATCGCGTTTTCGTCGCGATCTACTAACACTGAGTTCAAGTAATTATCCGTCCTATTTAAGAATGCCCTGGCATGGCCGCCATAGCCAGCCGTCAAATCGAGGTACGACTCGCCTTCGACTGGCTGCAGCTTGCTAAGGGTTATCTCCAAAAGTACGGGAACATGAATCGGTTCGCTAACTTTTAGCTTTTCCGACTGTGGTGGATGTTCTTTAATACTCATCATTATTCCATTATACAGAAATAATGCTCGAGATCACCTAACTGGATATTTAATTCTGGCTTTTTTGTATTTGTGTTTTGTTTGTTTTTGTTGTCTTAGAGTGGAAATTTGTTGATTGTCAGTAACAACCATGTTTTCCAAAGAGACTTATGTGTGAGGTGGAGTTTTTTTGGGAGGTGTTTGAGGAAGGTGCGTTGCCTTTTTTAATGTGGAGCAAATCGCCACATGCCATTTTCAAATACCCAGATAGTTGATCTCGAGAGGTTTTAATTGTTAAGGTGCTTAGCTAATCTACTATTCCGCATCCTCGGCCGCTATTAGCCGAAAATATTCCCCTGCTCGCACAGCAACGACTTCTCTGTCAATTCCAGCGTAGTCGAGCAAATGCTGCTCAATCGTCACTCGTCCTTGTTTTTGGTCGAGTGCCGATGCGGTTTTACCTCGTCGGAATTTAACGTTCAGGTCGGCAACCCGCTCATCCAGAATACTTCCCGTTAGAGCGCTTTCCACTTCCCGATCCCAGATTTGCTGTGGATACAAGTGGAGATATTTGCCAAACCCGCGAGTTAGCACGACACCTGATGCAAATTCTGCCCTGAGTTCAGCCGGAATCGTCAAGCGTCGCTTGTCGTCCAACTTACGCTCAAAGTAATCTGTCTGCACGTCGTCCTTCCTTCATGGTAGATTAGTTGTTTTTTACAGTGGATGTTTGTTTTTGTTGGTGATTTTCCATCAACTTTCGTTCCACTGACTCCACTATACTACCCACAGCTACCCACTTGCAAGCCCTTTTTATGACTTTTTACCCATTTTTGCATCAAATAAAAACTTTTCCACATTTTTGTGGAAAAGCCTAGTGTTGGGTTGATGTAAGTCTACGCTATTAATATCTCTCAGCAAATTCCCTACTTGCCTGCCTCAAAACCTCGTCAATTGCCAGCGCGTCAGGAGAAACTTCCAGCGCCTTGCGGTTAATTCCATATAAATACAAATTGTCCAAATCTCGCACGCGACTCAAAGCCACATAACCCATACCCTCAACAAACGCTTTTCTCAGGTCAATCTTAGCCACATCCAGCGTCATTCCCTGACTTTTGTGAACCGTTATCGCCCACGCCAAACGCAGCGGAACCTGAGAAATACTCGCTCGTTTACGCTCTCCGTCCCGCAACTCCCAAACGTCCGGCACCATCGTCACCCGACGACCATCTCGAAACTCAACAACCGGATATTCCGTCAGCGGCTCAAAATCCACGACCGTTCCAATGCTACCATTGGCATATAATTTTTGCGGCGAATTTTTAACCGCCATCACCAACGCGCCCAGCTTAATTACCAAATTTTCCGGAGCCAAAACCGACCTTTGCAGATTCTCTACATAAATTTTCGAGCCCGTCGTCGTTTGCTGATACGAACGCTCTTCTCCTGGCAATTCCGCCAATTTTTGAATATTGATATCATCGACATCAACGTTTACAGTGTGCAGCTCTGTGATATCACCATCTGGCGGCTCAATTTCCGTGCGCGCCAGCAACGCCTCGACGTGACGTCGCCTAACATCGCCAGTTCTTAGAGCGGTCAGAATCTCCAAAAGCTGCTCATCATTCTGACGATATTGTCGCTCCAAATACAGAACCGCTGGCTGAAGTTCTTGCCAAGCATCAGAATAAACCACAAATCCGCCGCCCTGCTCGTTCGGACGATTTACTGGCGGCAATTGGAAAAAATCGCCACTCATCACCAGCTGAATACCGCCAAACGGCTGATCATTTTCCCTGACGGTTCTTAAAACCTTATCAATCATATCCAGCCGAAAATCGTGAAGCATTGAAATCTCGTCAATAATCAACACGTCAGTTTTAGAAATCACATCACGCCGCGTTTTTGACAATCGTTCAAAAAAATTGTTCGGCAAACGATCATTCACGCCAATTCCACTCCAGCTGTGAATTGTATTGCCTCCAAGGTGCGTCGCCGCCAGACCTGTCGTCGCTGTTACCGACACCTTTTTACCCCGTTTTCGTGCCTGCGCAATAAAAGTATTCAACAGGTAAGTTTTACCAGTTCCAGCCGCACCAGTCAGCAACGCCGACCGACCGCTCAGCAGAATAGCCAACGCTAATTCTTGATCCATTTTAGCCCCGTGGCGGTTCGCCTTCTGGCTCGCCGAGCAGCTTCTTCGACTTAATTTCGTAACGCTTGCCCGTGATTTTACTCTCGATATAATCCTCATTGATGAGATTTACGAACATATCCAAATCATTGCCGTCCATGATAATAATCGCGCCGTTATCATCGCTCATCAATTCCAATTGCATCTCATCGGCATAGTCCAGAACATCCTCTTGTTTAACCGCGCCGATTTCCAATTTCTGCAGTTTATTAATCGTCTTTTTGCGCTCCTTCACCAACGCATTAAGATCCATTCCCTCTGGAAAACTTAGCTTATATTCCTTCTCAATTTCCGCTACTTTTTTATCAGCAATCACCTGCTTTTTATATTCATAGCCGAACATTCGCTCAAATTTTCCAGGATTAAACGCAAAAATATCTTTACCGACAATCAAAACTTGATTATCATCCGGAACCTTAAAACCAACTTCCGCACTAAATGAACCAAACTTTCCGTCAGAAAATTCCCAAGCCAACGCACTCTTTAGCGTCTGACCTTGCTGGATTAGCTTAACCGTGTAGAATGTAGCATCAGGGTTATTCGGATCGGTAAATCGCGCCACAATTCCCTTCATACGCTTAAACTCGTGCTCAGTTTCCGAAAACTCCACGATATCATGGCGCTCGTGCTCGATTAGATGAATCAGAGTTTCAGCTCGCCCAACCTTTTCCAAATCAGTCCTCAATAAAACATTATCTTCCGATTCGCTCAATTCATAATCGCGAACACTCAGTCCAGTACCCGCACCCAAATTGACCTGATTGATATAATCAAACAAGAACAACGGTCTGAGCTGTTGCTCAACATCGCCTTTTATCGGCATAAAATATGGCGTATAATTTTTGCTAAATAAGAACAGTTCTATCTGTAAATCATTCTTTTTTGCGTCATTTTGATTTGCCCACAAAAAAATATCAGTCGTTTCCCTCACTTCTTCCATTTTTCTAGTATAGCAATTTTTATCAGATGTCGCTAGCAGTTATTTAGCCAATCTCTCGCCTTCACGCGCCCGATTAGCCCATTCGTCCGCTAGTTCATTCCCTTCATCGCCTTCATGGCCACGCACCCAACGCAAATCCGCCTGAGAGTTTGAATATAATTCGTACAATTCACGCACAATGTCCAGATTTTTAATCTCGCCGCCTTTCTTCGTCCAGCCACGCTTTTCCCAGCCCGGCGCCCACTTGGTGACCACGTTAATCCAAAATTCACTATCAGAATAAATCACGCACGGCGCACCATTAGCGTCTTTCAATGCCGCAATTAGAGCCTTGCCCTCCATGCGAATATTCGTCGTCTCGCCATCTTCCGATCCCAAAATATAAGGCTGAAGATCACGAATAACCGCAAACCCACCTGGACCGGGATTCGGCGAAGCAGAGCCGTCAGTATAGTAAGTCGTCATTAGTGTAATTATACACTAATTATAGCTCGCCTGGCTATCTTGCGGGACGCACTGTTTATCTTATTATAGACTTTATAAAATTTACGAACGCGATCACGACTTTGTTTTGTTAAATGAGATTCCTTCTCCTCATCAGCACAGTTTGTAAAGAAGTCTTGCTTACGCTGCCAAATATCAATTACCTTCTCTGCTGTTTCATCACTCATATTGACCAAATCGCCATAAATTTTCTGCAGCTTAAAGAAAAAGTGTGCTGCCTTTTTACCAGTACGAGCCACCAGACGGGCATCTGGAGTAGAAAACTGCATCTCAAACGGCGCATACGGAATTCTTCCATCGTCAGTTTCATAGAATCCCGTAATTTTCGCATCTGTAAATCCGCTACTACTATCCTTAAAACTGAACATTTCCATATCAACGTCTGGTATCTTATCGATAATTTTCTGGCGAATCTTCTCCTGAAAATCCGAAGAACCCTTAATGACAAAACATTCGCTTTTTCGTCCTGGAGCTGGATACGGAGTAATCTTACCGCCATTAATAGCCTTAATCACGACATCAGCATAGGCATCGGCTAGTTGCTCGTTGTCTTGACAAATTACCGTCATACCATATAAGTCGATCGGATGGAATTCTCCTGAATCTTTCAGAGGCTGAGAACGTTTATCGTAATAACCTATGGTCTGTAGCAATTTTTTACAATACGAGCCGCGACCCTTACCTCGAGCCCTTACTTCCAACTCTGCCCCATTCGGGGTTTTTACAGTACCAGATCCAAAAAATGTACTATGTAAGGAATTAGTATTTACGGCAGGTTTCAGATCTGACTCCCCTAGCAACTTAGAGAATACGCCATTAAAGTTACCCATAGCAAAATCAAATCGTGTAGGATCGGTCGAATACCTGCTACCAAAATGCAACGACACAACCCTGTCGACCTCATTCATGATCGAATCGATGTCATTACTTAAGGCATCTTTGCGATATAAAGCATCGCCAATATTACGACCCGTCATAACACCAATTTCATCTTTTAGCTCAGATTCCAAGTTATCTAGCCCAATAATGCTACACACTGGAATTAAGAAATTTTCAGCAAATACTGCACATTTATACGCGAACGCGCTGTGATAAGGGGCGATTTTTAAGTTAGATAAGGTTATAGCTCCAGCAATCATCGCAGTCTCCAAGCCTACACCTTCAGCTCCTTCGCCTTTTGTTGAGAATACCTTTATCAAGTTATCAAGATGCGGTGCTGGAATTGACGGATTTTCAGCCCACGGACTCTTACCATAATTATCACCGTCCACGCCTAAATCGTCAGGAATTGTTTGATTATCCTTAAGCTTTAGCGCTTTTCCTGCTAGTGAACCCTCATCAATATCTTCCATGTACGACAAAAAAGCCTCTTGTAAGACCTTATAGTCCTCAACTATACCTATAACAGTATCCTTACTAATCTCTTCAGGGGCGCCATCTAGCGACCTCGTAATATATTCAGTACGTTGCCTACGACTTAAATCTTCCGGCATCCCGATAATAATCTCTGCAGCCAGTTTACGCGACGGAGTTAAGTGGTCTCCGCTAAATGTCTCCACCAACCCCATAGCCAGTTCTTTCCTTTCAAGAGAAAAGTCAGCTTCGCCTTGATTTTGAAGGTTGGTGATATTGTCTAATGATTCTTTACTTTCCATAATATAGCTTGTAAATTATATCACAAACTATAAATTTTTGCAATAGCTAGACTGCCCCGGACTATCTACGCAAAATAAATCCGCATCAATTCGCGCGCCACCCTGTCGGCGTCATGACGAATCAAATCGCTGTCAGGTATATGATTACCGTGTCTCATAAAAATTAGCTCACTCATATTATACACTTCCTAATGTATCTCATAATCTCAGCAAAATTAGCAAAATCATGGTGATAGTCTTGTACTTTATCAAA